>JALEIQ010000069.1 GCA_022769795.1 Clostridiales bacterium | reverse complement strand
AAGCAATTTGTAAGCGACGCTTCGCACGAGCTGCGCACGCCCATCGCGGTAATCCAGGGCTATGTGGGCATGCTGGAACGCTGGGGCACAACGGACAAGGAAGTGCTGGACGAGGGCATAGCGGCCATTTCGCAGGAGGCCGCCAGCATGAAGGAACTGGTGGAGCGCCTGTTGTTCCTGGCTCGGCATGATAAAAAGACGCTCCTGCTGGAAATGGAGGTTTTTGACCCCCTTGAGGTGATGAGCGAGGTACACCGCGAGGCAAAGCTATTATCCTCCGCACATCGGTTTGAGTTGAACCCCGCGCAGAACGCGCGCATCAATGGCGATAAAGACATGCTCAAGCAGCTGATGCGCATCCTGCTGGACAACGCCATCAAGTACACGCCCGATGGCGGCAGCATCACCTTGGGCGTCAGGCGGGACAGCCGCCATTGTATCCTTACGGTGAGCGATACGGGCGCGGGGATTTCCGCCGAGGAGCTGCCAAAAATCTTCGACCGCTTTTACCGCTGCGACGAGGCGCGCAAGGCCCAAACCAGCGGGCATGGGCTAGGGTTGAGCATCGCGCGCATCATTGTGGTGGCGCACGGCGGCAAGCTGAAGGTGCGCAGCAAGGTGGGCGTAGGAACAACCTTCTCGGTCATTTTGCCCCTTGCTGGGGAGGAGCGGTAGGGGTTCATGCGCCGGTACCCACGGGAGAGGGGCTATTTCGCCTCAAACCACATCTCCTGCTCGATTGGGAGCGTGCTGTCGTCCTGGACGAGTCCCATGATGCGCTCATAATCCTCCCCGGTGGCAAACTCGGGCTGAAAATTGTTGCGAGGCCGGTCGGAGGAGGTTAAAACAGGCATCAGCTTGAGGGTTACGCCCTGGTATTTTCCATCCTCAAAGCTGAGCACGGCCTGAACCACGAGCGCGTCGAAGGTGGTCATATCGTGCGTACCGCCAAAAACCAGGTTGCCAAGGCTCCAGATGACCACGCCGCCGTTTCGCTGGTCAATGCCCTGCACGCAGTGCGGATGGGTGCCCACCACGATATCCGCGCCGTTTTTGATGGCGTAATCCGCCATGCGGATTTGCTTCTGGTTGTGGGTGGGACTGTATTCCTTGCCCCAATGGCAGGAGTAGATGATTACGTCGCAGCCTTCCTTTTTGAGGTACTTGAGATCGTTATACATGGGGGCCTTGCGCTCCAGAAACGTGGTTTCGCGGCAACCCGCGAAGCCGATTTTATATCCGCCAATCTCCACGATGGAGCGGTAGGTGTAGCCGCTAAAGCCAATACCGCCCGCTTCCAGCGCGGCGCGTGTGCTTTCGCGGCCGTCGCGGGAAAAATCGATGTAATGGTTATTGGCGATATTGACCTGCTCGATACCCGCCTCGGAAAGAATGGCGGTATAGGCGGGCTCGCCCCGAAAGGTAAATTCCTTGCCGCGCTGGTGCCCCTGGGAATCGCTTTGCAGCACGCCCTCCAGGTTCACAAGGCTTACGTCATCGCTTTGGAACGGCTCCGCAATTTTGGCAAAGCACCATCCATATCCCTTTTCAGCAATGAGGGTATCAAAGGTGTCGGGGTCGTCTTTCCATTCCTCGCGCGTGCCCAGAACGCAATCGCCGCCCAGGGTAAGGATTACTTCGTCGGCCAGGGCGCTTGCGTTTAGGCAAAAAAGCAGGCAGGTCAGGCACATCAGGACCATTTTCTTTCGCATGCGGCATCCTCCATCCAGGTAATGTTTCCATATCACAGGACAGAAAAAAAGACCGAAAAGTTTACGTTACAAATATTAATTTTTCCCCGTAGCCAAAAACATGTATCCTCTGGCGGGAAAGTGAAAAAACAGCCTATTGCAAATTGGCCTCAACAGGCGTATACTGTGCCGCTGTTAGAAAAGCGCTTCATGCCGCCGCGGCGTGCGCAGGCGCGTTAACAAGCCTGAAAGGAGCCTGTCCATATGGCCAGAGCGACGACGAGGGATATGACCAGCGGCTCGCCCACCAAGCTGATTTTTGGCTTTTTCTTTCCGCTGCTGTTTGGCATGCTGCTTCAGCAGGTATATAACATGGTGGATACCATTGTGGTAGGACGGTTTTTGGGCGTTTCTGCGCTGGCGGGCGTGGGCTCCACGGGCTCGCTCAGCTTTCTGGTGCTGGGGTTTTGCATTGGCGTAAGCAACGGTTTTGCCATTCCTGTGGCGCAAAAATTTGGCGAGCACGATTTTCAGGGGCTAAAGCGCTTTGTGGTGAACGCCATTTTGCTTTCAATCGTGTTTTCGCTGGCGATGACGGTTTTGGTCTGCGCGCTTTGCAAAAGCATGCTTCTTTGGATGCGCACCCCGTCGGATATCATGGGAGATGCGTTTGGGTATATCTTTGTGATCTTTCTGGGCATTCCGGTGGTGTTTCTCTATAACGTGCTTTTCTCCATTATACGCTCCCTGGGCGATTCGCGCACGCCGGTGCTGTACCTGCTGTTTTGCTCGCTGTTAAACGTCGCGCTGGATTTGCTGTTTATCCTGGTATTCAAGATGGGCGTGACGGGCACGGCCTGGGCCACGGTGGCGGCGCAGGGAATATCGATGCTTTTGTGCGTCAACTACATACGCCATTGCGACGCGCTTGTGCTTACCCGCGCGGATTGGCGCGCGGACGGCCAGTGCTTCAAAACCCTGATGGGCATGGGCGTTCCAATGGGATTGCAGTATTCCATTACGGCGATTGGCTGCATCATCATACAGGCAGCGGTCAATGGACTGGGCTCAGGCTATGTGGCCAGCGTTGCGGCGGGTAGCAAGGTAAACCAGCTTTTTTGCTGCCCGTTTGACGCGCTGGGCAGCACCATGGTTACCTATGGCGGTCAAAACGTGGGCGCCGGCAAGCTGGATCGCATTGGCCGGGGCGTAAAGAGCTGCGTTTGCATTGGGTTTGCGTACGCGGCCATCGCCTTTTGCACACTGTTTTTCTTTGGCGCATATCTGGTAGAGATTTTTGTGGACGCTTCGGAAACGGAAACCATCGCCAATGCGGCGCTCTATCTGAAATTCAACAGCTCCAGCTATACGCTGCTGGTGCTGGTAAACGTGCTACGGTTTTTGATTCAGGGCCTTGGCTTTACCAAGCAGGCGGTTTTCGCGGGCGTGTTTGAGATGGCGGCGCGCGCCACGGTGGGCATGATTTTGGTACCGGCCTTTGGCTATTCCGCCGCATGCCTATCCGACCCTACGGCCTGGCTGGCCGCAGATATCTTCCTGATACCGGCCTATTTTTGGACGATGCGCAGCCTGCGCGCGCGGAAGCTTGCCGCGCCGGGTATTTAAGGATGCGCAAAGCCGTAGGCAAACAGGCGCTTGAGATCTACCCAGCCCCGGTCGCGCGTCGCGTCACCCAGGATAACGGCGATCAGCGTGCGCCCGTCGCGCTGCGCGGCGCCCACATAGCAAAACCCGGCGTTGGAGGTATAGCCGCTTTTTACCCCCGCCGCGCCCACGATGTAGTAGGGCGAGGCGGGGTCGAATATTTCATAGGTGTTTTGAAGAACCAGCTCGCCCCTTTGGGCGGTGGCGAGCATGGTATAGCTCATGCAGGTGACGATCTGGCAGAAGTCCGCGTCCGTAAGGCCCTGCCGCGTGAGAGTGGCGAGGTCGCGGGCGGTGGTGTAATGCTGATCGTCATGGTAGCCGTGGGGATTGGCAAAGTGGGTGCCCGTCATGCCAAGCTCCCTGGCGCGCTCGTTCATGCGCTCCACAAACGCATCCACGCTGCCTGCGCATAGCTCCGCCACGGCATTGGCCGCATCGTTGCCAGAACGGATGATAAGCCCGTAAAGAAGATCCTGCATACGCATTTTCTCGCCGACGCTCACGGGCACAAGGGAGCTGTCCTTGGCGACGTCCTTGGCGCATTCGGGAATGGTGACGGTTTCCTGCAAATCTCCCCGCTCGATGGCAAGAAGCAGCGTCATAATCTTTGTGGTGCTGGCGGGGGGCAGAGGCTCATCCGCGGCGCTTTCAAACAGCACCTTCCCCGTTGGCGCGTCTACAAGAATGCATGCCTTGGCATAGAGATAATCCGGCGTTAGCGAAAGAGGGCTGCTTTCGTCAAAGTCCGCAGGGTCGGCAAAGCCATAGGCGCTTAGATCGCCCATGAGCAGTTCAACCAGGGCGGGCGTGGCCACGCCATCCTCCTGGATGCCGGTTACGCCCTGCTTGAGCATATAGCGCTGAAAGGCGCGCACGGCTTCCTCGGTTTTGCTTCCGTATGCGCCGTCGGCCACGTCGGAAAGCAGCTTGAGATCAATAAGCCGGTATTGAAGATCGCGTACACGCTTGCCCTTGCTGCCGCGGCGCAGGGTGCGCAGGGCGGCTTCCGCGGTTTCATCATACAACAGCGCCAGGGTATCCTCATCCGCCTTGCCGCTGAGGGATACCTCGTAGCCTGCCGCGATAAGCAGGCGCTGCGCCTCCTTTACGGCGGAGGCGGTTTGCTTGCCGTATACGCCGTCGGCGCTGCCTGTGGAAAGGCCAAGCTCCGTCAGGCGCTTTTGCAGGGAAAGCACCTCGTCGCCCGTGGAGCCGGAGCCGAGCCCGGCGGCCTGCGCCAATGCCGGAACCATCAGTAAGCAAATTATCAGCAGGGTTAGGATACGCTTCATCATTCGTTAGGCTCCTTTCACTTGGCAGGATTCTCCATCTGTGCATGATAACGTATGAGATATGCAAATCCCTGCCCGTTCTTTTGAAAAATGCGGGCGCATATTCTGCCCTTGGAGGGATGCGTATGAGGCGTGGCTATCCGCCGGTTTGGCTGTCCGCACTACTGTTAACGCTTGTGTTGCTGTGGAGAATGGTTGGCGCGCCACTGAGCGCGGAGCAGCTTCAGGAGGTTCAGACCCCGCTATGGCAGGCGCGCGTGCTGCTGCCGTCGCGCATGGTGCGCGTACTGCGGCTGTGGCTGCCCGGAGAAAAACAAGACCCGCCGCAAAGCATTCGTGAGGATGGAATGGACGCGGACGCGGCGGCCATGGAAAGGCTGACGGACGGCGGGGGAGACGCTTATATCAGCGTGTACATGACGGAGGAAAGCCGTCTGACGCAAATGACGCTGGAAGGCTATGTATGCGGCGTTGTAGCGGCAGAAATGCCGGCGGCATACCACATGGAGGCGCTAAAAGCGCAGGCGGTGGCCGCGCGAACGCGCGCCGTGAAGCAGATGCAAGGCGATGGCTGCGCCCTGCACGAGGGCGCGGATATCTGCACGGACAGCGCGCACTGCCAGGGCTACGCCACCCCGGATGAATGCAAGGCCCGCTGGGGAACGGAATACGAGGTGTACCGCGACCGCGTTGTGGAAGCGGCGCAAGCCACCAGGGACGAGCTTATGACCTACGGCGGGCAGCCCATCACGGTTGTGTATCACGCCATCAGCGGCGGGCGGACGGAGAATGCGCAAACCGTGTTTTCTCAAAGCGAGCCCTACCTGGTGAGCGTGGAAAGCCGGGGTGAGGAGGACGCGCGCGGCTTTCAGGAGGATATGACGCTTACCTACAAGGAAATTGGCGAAAAGCTGGGGGACGCGTTGGAAGGCAAGCCCATTAGCGCGGATGAGGTGAAGCGCACGCTGACCATTTGGGAATATACGGATACAGGCCGCGTGAAAAGCATGCAGGTTAACGGACAGGTAATAGCGGGAACTGCCTTCCGAAGCGCCCTGGGGCTGAGAAGCACATGGTTTTCCCTTTCAACGGACGAAAACAGCGTTACTTTTCACCAGCGGGGCTATGGCCATGGAGTTGGCATGAGCCAGGCGGGCGCAAACGGCATGGCCGCGGACGGCGCGGATTATGCGCAAATTCTTACGCACTACTATCCCGGCGTGACGATTGAAAAAACAGAATAGCATGCGCCGTTTCGGGCAAGGCTATGCCCGGAGGGATGGAAATGCAGAACAACCGTTTCTGGCAAAGCGTCAGGCGCGCATACGCCCGCTATGACCGCCTGATGGAAAAACAGGGTTTTTATATTGTGCTGGGCGTTTGCGTACTAGTTATTGTGATGAGCGCGCTATATACGTTTTACTGGCGCGACCAGTGGGAGGATAGCTCCGTTGAGCCGCCGCAGGCGCTGGCGGCGGGCGGAGCGCAAAACAGCCAGACCCTTGAGGAGGCGCAAAAGCTGATTCAGAGCCAGGGCGCGCAGGTGGGCGCAACGCTTCCTACGGAAACGCCCTTTCGCTTCGCGCAGCCGCTGAACGGCTTTGTAGACCGCGATTTTAACATTGACGAGCCGCAGTATTTTGCCAAGGGAAACGTTTGGCAGGTGCATCCCGGCATTGATTTGCAGGCGGAATATGGAACCGTGGTGAAGGCGTGCGCCGCCGGTACGGTAAAAAACGTATGGCAGGATAACGAGCTGGGCCTGTGTGTGAAAATCAGCCATGAATACGGCTATGAAAGCGTGTATGCGGGGCTTAGCGCTGCCGGTTATGTTCGCGCGGGCGACCCCATTGCCCAAGGGCAGACGCTGGGACATGTGGGAAACGGCGTGCTGAACGAAAGCGACGCTGAAGCGCACCTGCACCTGGAGGTTTGGAAAAACGGCAGGCCGGTTGACCCGCTGGAGGTGTTTTTGGGGGTTGACAAGGAAAGCCAGAAATGATATTTTATAAAACGTTTTAATACGTATTATTTTTAACGGAGGTAGGCACTATGTGCGGAATCGTAGGCTATATTGGGCCAAAGCAGGCCACGCCGGTGCTGGTGGAAGGGCTAGAAAGGCTATCCTACCGGGGATATGATAGCGCGGGCGTGGCCGTTATTGGGCCGGATGGGAAAATAGATGTGCGCAAGGCCAAGGGAAGGCTGGAAAACCTGAAAGGATTGCTGGACGGGCAGCCGGTTGCCGGCACGATAGGCATAGGTCATACGCGCTGGGCGACGCACGGCGAGCCCAGCGACTTAAACGCGCATCCGCATACGGACGTACAGGGCGGCATCGCCGTTGTGCATAACGGAATTATTGAAAATCATGAGGCGCTGCGCGGCTACCTGGAAGGAATGGGCGCGCGCTTTGTAAGCCAGACGGATACGGAGGTCATTGCGCATTTGCTGAACCTGCTGTACCGGGGAGATATGCGCGGGGCGCTTTTGCAGGCCATGGGCATGCTGGAGGGCAGCTATGCGTTGGGCGTAATTTGCGACCGCGAGCCGGATACGCTGTACTGCGCCCGCAACGACAGCCCCCTGGTGGTTGGCATGAAGGACGGAGAGGGATTTATCGCCTCGGATATCCCTGCGCTGCTGAGCCACACGCGCGATGTGATTTTTTTGGAGGATAAGGAGATCGCCGTGCTGAACCGCGAGGGCCTAAGCGTGTATGACGCTTATGGAAAGAGCCGCCGTCACGCCGCGTTTCATGTGGATTGGGATTTGGCCAGCGCGGAAAAGGGCGGCTACGCCCATTACATGCTGAAAGAAATCCACGAGCAGCCCGCCGCGCTGCAAAACACGTTTGCACCGCGCAGGAGCAGCCTTTTGGGAGATTACGGTTGGCTGCCGCTCTCGCCGCAGGAGGCGCGCAGCCTTCGAAAAATCAGCATTGTGGCGTGCGGAACGGCATATCACGCGGGAGTGCTGGGAAAATACGCTATCGAACGCCTCGCCAGGCTTCCCGTGGAGGCGGATATCGCCAGCGAATACCGCTATCGCGAGCCGGTCGTGGGGGAAAACGAGCTGTTTATCGCCATTTCGCAGAGCGGAGAAACGGCGGATACGCTGGCCGCCCTGCGCGAGGCCAAGCGCCGAGGAGCGCGCGTGCTGGCCGTATGCAACGTGGTTGGCTCCACCATCACCCGGGAGGCGGGCGAGCAAAACACGCTGTATACCTACGCCGGACCCGAGATTGCCGTGGCCAGCACCAAGGCCTATGTAACCCAAGCCGAAATGCTGCTGCTGATCGCCATTGCGCTGGGAGAAATGCGCGGCAGCCTGGCCGGGGAGCGCGCGGGAGAGCTATTGCGGGCGCTTGAGGAATTGCCGGAAAAAGCGCGGGAAACGCTTGGCACGGAAGCGCTCCTGCAGCGCCTTACCAGCACGCTCAGTCAAAAAAAGCATGTGTTCTTTGTAGGGCGCGGAATGGATTACGCCCTGTCTATGGAGGCGGCGCTCAAGCTAAAGGAGGTTAGCTATATCTTTAGCGAGGCGTATGCCGCGGGCGAGCTCAAGCATGGGCCCATCGCCCTGCTGGAGCGCGGACGGCTGGTGGTGGCGGCCATTACGCAGCCGCCGCTTGTGGATAAGACGCTCAGCAACCTGCGCGAGGTAGCGGCACGCGGGGCGCAGGTAGTGGCCGTGTGCCGCGAGGATCTGGCGGACAGGGTGCGCGGCGTCGCCGGGGAAGTGATTGCGATTCCTAAGACGGATGAGCTGCTTGCGCCTATTCTGGCAGCGATTCCCTTGCAGCTATTTGCCTACTGCATGGCCGTGGCGCGCGGCTGCGATGTGGATAAGCCGCGTAACCTGGCAAAGAGCGTGACCGTGGAATAAAAATGCGCCCTGTGCGGTTTGGGGGACGAACCGCACAGGGCATTTTCTTTGTTTGCGGGGGCGGCCCATACGCTAGCGCAGAGGGAAAACCGCCTCGTGGATGCGGCCGTCGTCCTTGAGCTGGATGCGGCCGTCGGTCAGCTGCTCTCCATCGGCGGAGGGGAAGGGGCAGTCGCGCGCGGCGCGCAGATGGTAGGTAGCCGTGCCATAACGATAGGTGATGCGAAGCTCATCCCAGCTATCTGGCGCGACGGGCTGGAAACGCAGCGTGGCGCCTTCCTTTTGGAAGCCCAGCAGGCAGCGGAGAACGACGTATTGGTACCAGGCGGCGCTGCCTGTGTACCAGGTCCATCCGCCGCGTCCGCGCTGCTGGGGATTGGAATAGATATCCGCCGCCAGTACGTAGGGTTCCACGCGGTAGCGCAGGGCAAGCTGCTTGGTGGACGCATGATGCACGGGCAGCAGCGCCCCGGCCAGCTCCCAGGCGCGGTTTTCCTGACCAAGCCGCTTGAAGGCGGCGACGGCCCAACAGGCGGCATGGGTATACTGCCCGCCGTTTTCCCGAACGCCCGGCAGATAGCCCGCGATGTAGCCCGGCTGCTCCGCGCCGTCAAAGGGCGGCGTAAAGAGCTTCAGAATCCCGATATTCCGTTCAAAAAGCAACCGCCACACGCTGTCCATAGCCAGGGCGGCGCGCTCGCGCGAAACGCCGCACAGCGCGGCCCAGCTTTGAGGAAGCGCGTCAATGCGGCATTCCTCGGAGGAGGCGCTTCCTAGGCGCGCTCCATCCGAATACCAACCGCGCAGATACCATGCGCCATCCCAGGCGTAACGGTCAAGCGCGGCCAGCAGGGCCTCGCGGCGCTGGTTCAGCCGCTGCGCCTGGCCGTCTGTGAGCAGGGCGGAAAAGCGCCGCAGCACTTCGCAGAGGAACATCCCCAGCCATACGCTTTCGCCGTTCTCTCCGCCCACGCGGTTCATGCCGTCGTTCCAGTCGCCGCCGCCCATCAGGGGCAGACCGTGAGCGCCCAGCGCGACGCTGTCAATGGCCCTTAGGCAATGCGCCTGGAAGGGCTCGCTCAGCTCGGACACATCGGGGGTGAAAAGGCGCTCGCGTTCGCCCTGGGCAAGGGGCGCGGCATGCAGGTAGGGCACGGCCTCGTTTAGCAGAGCCGTGTCGCCTGTAGCCTCCACATACAGGGCCGCCACATAGGGAAGGAACAGCTTGTCATCGCTAATGCGGGTACGCACGCCATAGCGCGGCGCGTGCCACCAGTGTTGCACGTCGCCTTCCTCAAACTGATGCGCCGCGCATTCCAGAAGATGCGCGCGCACCTCGTCCGGCTGGGTATACAGCAGGGCGAGCATATCCTGTAGCTGGTCGCGGAAGCCATACGCTCCGCCCGCCTGATAGAAGCCCGCACGCATCCACAGCCTGGAGGCCTGTATCTGATAGGGAAGCCAGCGCCCCAGCAGAATAGAAAGGGCGGGATCGGGCAGGTCGAAGCGGAACACGCCAAGGCGCTGCTCCCAGTATTGACGCACGGCATGCAGCCGCAGGCTGGCCCCGTCGCGGCGGAAAGTGTCTAGAGCGCGTTCCAGAGCCGCGCGGGACTGGCCGCAGGCAATCACGCTGGTCAAGACGCGGGTTTCGCCGGGCTTTAGATGGAGCGTATAGGCAAGCACGGCGGCACAGCCCGAATCGTTGGGCGGATTTTCATGGCAGCTAAGCGCGCTAGGGGCGACGCTCCATAAGCCCTGGAAGGCCCCGGCGCTCATGGCGGTGCTGAAGGTGGGCGCGGGATCGACGCCGCAGAGGCAGGCGACGCCCTCCATCGCGGGATTGACAACCAGAATGCCGCCTTCCATGTGGGAGAGAGTCGTGAGCTGCCATGCGGTTGGGTTAGGGCCGCAGGTAAACAGGCAGGTATGAAACAGCGTAAGCGCGCGCTCCTGTTGATCCAGGTTTTTCACGTGGAGCACCCGCGCACCGATATCCGCCTCCAAATCGGTATAGCAATGCATGCGGCATTGAATGCCGTAGCCGCAGCACTCATAGATGGTTTCGCCCGGCGCGTGCGTGACGCGAACCGGCATGCCGTGGCCCAGCGGCATGCGCGTGAGGGACCACAGCAGCTGGTTGCGCTCATCGCGCAAAAAGAAGGTTTCCTCGCCGCGCGGGGTTACGCTGTCGTTGGGCCAGCGGGTTAGCCGCCCGGAATGGCTGTTGCCCTGATAGGTAAACAGCAGGCCGCTTTCCGCGGCCAGCGTGCCAAAGCGCTGCGAGCACAGGGGATTGCACCAGGGCGCAGGCGTTTGCCTGCCCGGCGGAAGCGTGATTTGGTAATTGCCCTCGGCGCGGGTGAAGCCGCCATAGCCGTTTTCAAAGAGCAGCGCGTCCGTTTCGGGCAGCAGGTTTTTCCACTGCGTGGATGGGCGGCACAGATATAGCGGCCTTGCGCGGCCACCGGTTTGCATGGCGCGCAGCTGATCCGGCAGGCTTCCCGCGGTGGCGGAAAGGACGATGCGCGCCGAGGCCCGAAGCAGCGCGAGCTGATCGCCAGTAAGGCTGTCAAACAGATGGATACCGCCCTCCCGGCCAATAAGCTCATGGCTGTGGCAGGCGTGCGCCATATCGCTGAGGCGGTCGCGGAAGGGATGGCCGTATCCCGCAGGACGGGTAACGACCAGCACCAGGTCAATCCACAGGCCGTGCATGCGATAGTACGCGTGCGCCTTGAGCAAAAGATTGACCAGGGACAAATCCTTGGTTTCCTCGCATTCCAGAAGAAGAATGGGCAAATCCCCGCTGATGCCCAAGCTCCACAGGCCGCTTACGGGCAGCGTGTTTTCCGCCGCGTAGCGGGATTGCATGGGCTGGCCGGTATAGGCCAAAGCGCCTACCAGACGCGAAACACCGGCCTGCATGCTGGGAGTCAGGCCCAGGTAGCGCGCGGTAACCAGCCCTTGGGTGAGTGCTGGCTCATATAGGCGCAGCGCGCTATCCGCCTGGCCATAGCGTTCCAGAAAGGCGCTGGCCTTGTCGTTGGCACCTGGCATGAGGGTAGAAAACACAAATTGAAGCTGTCCGTTTGGCGGCAGCACAAACTGTCCCCGCAGGCTCAGGCAGGGCTCGATCATATCGCCCAGCGCGTCGGCGGTTGCGCTGATGGGCAGCTCCAGGGCACGGGGCGCATGAAAGGTACGTCCACGCCCAAGAAAGGCTGTGCGGTCAGTCTGCACGCGCACCATGGTGAGCGTGGCGTTGGTGGCCATCATATGCCACAGGCGACGCGGGGCCTCCTCCGGCTCACGAGAACGGCGCAACGCCTGAACGCCACACCTTTGCATGCGCTCCGTGCGAATGAACAGATTCTGGAACGCGGGATGCGCCTCATCGTCGCGCTGGGAGGCCAGGGCGGGCTCCAAATAGCTGCATACCTCCATCATGCGCTCCATGGGGGATTGGTTTTTCAGCGTGATACAGGCTAGCGCGGCCCCATCCAGAGGGTTTACAAACAGGCGCAGTGTGGTTTCCACCTGGAAGCGTTCGTGCGTAAAGACGGCCTGCGCCGTTTCAAACGTAACGGTATTTGTAAGGGAGGGGTCGGTGATGTTCCAATAGGAGCCGCTTTGCGAATCCCGCAGGTAAAGGCGCATGCCGCTGGGCAGATGGCAGCTTTCATGGAAGCGGGTGAGCATGACGCCGTTGCGGCTTAGGTAACCGTTGCCCTGCGCGTCTATGAGCCAGGTTGTGTCCGCGCCATGCAGAAGATGCGCGTCGATAGGGAAGCGCAGGGGATCAGCCGTGCGCTGCATATCCGCGGCGGAAGCGGCGGGTTCCCGCGCCGTGCGGCGCAGAGGATGGCGCACGAGGCCGCGTCCGCGCCCGGGACGCTCCTCCAGAAGCAGGCGGTACGCCTGCGCGCGAGGCAGCGAGGAAAAAAGCGTGGCGATGTAGTTTTCCTCAAGCGCGTTGCATATGGCACACAGAATCATGCCCTGGTGGTGCGCCATATGGCTGCGCACAATGCGCATAGGCTGTCCCTGCGTGCGCTCAGGCGAAAAATCGGCCGCCTCAAACAGGCCCAAAGGCCCCTGCATACCCAGCGATTGCAGGCGCAGCAGGTTGTGGAACATGCCCTTGAGATTCAGCGGCATGCCAAGCAATGTGGCATAGGGTGCAATCACATCGCTGCGCTGCTCGCTGTCCAGCGACAGACGCGGCAGGCCAAACGCCCTGTATTGATAAAACAAATTGGGGTCGAAGGCATAATAGCCGCTCTCGCTTACGCCAAATACGCCGCCAAGCCGGTGCGACTTTTGGGTTTGAAGCGCGTTGGTGAGCATGCGGTGCAAAAGCGTGCCGCGCACCACTGGCTGAAACAACAGCGGCATCATGTATTCAAACATGGTTCCGCTGAAGCTAAGCAGGGTTTGCCCATGCGGTGTGCGCGTGTACAGGCGGCCCAGCCTATACCAGTGTTTGATGGGAATCTGCCCAAGCATGATGGCTACAAAGCTCATCAACCTGGATTCGCTGGCCAGCAGGTCGTAATGCTCGCGGGTGGGCGTTTCGTCCGCCGGATGCACGCCGATGTAGAACAATTCGGCCTCCGGGTCAAACAGGGCGGAAAAGCGCATGCCCTCAGCCAGCGCGTCCATGCGGGCGGACAGGCTGTGCCAGCAGGCGCTGAGCTCCGGCATGAGCACGCGTATCCCCTGGGCGCAGGTGAGCAGGGAAACGGCCAGGTTGCCGCTGTCCACGGAGGATACAAAGCGCGGCTCCAGCGGCTTGAGGGTGCGGGTATCGTACCAGTTGAAGCAATGCCCCTCCCATTTTTCCAGCGCTTCAAGGGTTTTGAGCGTGGCGTCCATACGCTGGGCCATTTCGTCCGGGGAAAGAAGGCGCAGGCGTTCCGAGGCGATGAGCGAGCACAGGTACAGGCCGATATTGGTAGGCGAGGTGCGGTGCGAAATGCCCTTGTTCGGCTCGATTTGCACATTGTCCGGCGGAAGCGCGTGATCGCTTTCGGTAATGGCGGTTTCAAAGAAGGTAAGCGTGCAGGCCGCCAGGCGCTTGAGCACCTCGCGCATATAGCCTGTGGGGCGTTGAGGCTGCTCATAGGGTTGCTCCAGAAACGGCAGGGCAAAGGGAAAGGCAATCCATAGCGCGCCAAGCGCAAGGCCGGGGATAAGCGCCCCGCGCCCCAGCAGGGAAAGGCCCGCCGCAGCCGCGCCGGAAGCCATGCTGATGTAGAAAAACAGCATGGGCGGCTTGGCGCTGGGAGTTGTGAGCTGGGCGGCGGTCGTCCAGGCCAGCAGGTTCCGGCGGCTGAACCACAAACGGTAGAGCGTGCGCGCAATAGCATCCGCCTGCATGATGGCCTCGCAGGGCAAAACAGCCAGCCGGCAGAGGAACGCGGCCAGACTCTGCCCATCAGGCGGCAGCAGATACGCGATTTCCGGACCGATCAGGGCAAGCAGCAGCAGCCACGCGCGCCCCGTTACCGCCGCATAGGCGATTAAAAGCACGCGCAGCGGCGCAATCAGGCTGCGAAACAGGTTCTGCCACAGCTTGTGCTTGGACGCGGCGCTAAGAACGCCGCGCGGCGCGCGATCCGGAAACAGCGGCAAAAGGTAAGGAAGAAGCTGCCAATCGCCGCGCGTCCAGCGGTGAAGACGGTATAAAAAGCCCTTGAGAGCCTTGGGATGGCCATCGTACAGCGGGGTATCGCTGGCAAGGGCGCAGCCGGTCAGCTCGCCCTCCAAAAGATCATGGCTCAAAACGCAGCCGGGAATGATATTGTTTCCGGTACCGTCCAAAAACGGCTTTGGATCAATGATCCCCTTTCCCATAAAGGTGCCGCGGTGAAGCGCGTCGTGGGCAAAATCCGCAATCAGAGCGTTGTAGGGGTCGGTGCCGCCGCTGCCGCCCAGAAGCAGGCCCAGCACGGAACCCACCGTATGCGCGGAGGTTTCCATGCGCGGCTGAATTACGCTTACGCCGCGCATGCGCCCATCCGCGCGCTGGCGTTTTTGCAGGGGGTGAAGCATGGCTCCTATCAGCCTGAGCGCGCTGCCAGGCGGGAGGATGGTATCGCTGTCCAGGGTGATGACGTAGCGGTATTGCCCCTTGAGCGCCTCTATGGGAAAGCTGGCATAGGCAAAGCTATCGCTGATGGGGCGGCCGTCGATGAGGCGCAGCAGCGTTTCCAGGCTGCCGCGCTTGCGCTCTCGGCTCATGTACATATGATCGCGCGCAGAAAACACGCGCTCGCGCTGAAGGTACAGGAAGGTATGACCGCTGGCTTCGCATAGCGCCTGAATGGCGGAGGCCGCCGCGGTAACAATCTCCTCGTCGCCGGAGAGCGCGCCGGTAAGGCTGTCCTGGAAATCGCCCAGGAGAAGAAAATGCAGATGGGGATCAGGATTGGCCTGGTGCAGCACGGAAAGGTGCTTGACCATGGAAATGGCGTGCTGCGCGCTAAGCAGCATGGTGGGGCACACAACAAGCGTTTGCGTGGATGGGGAGAGCCTTTCCACCAGAAGCCGCGGAACCATGCGTGGCCTGAGCCTGCGGCGGATGAGCACGATGGCGAGCTGCTGAACCGCATACAAAAGCATCGCCGCAAACGGAACCCATAGGAGCACTGGCAGGCGAGCACGCCAGCCGAGCGCCACAAACCCGAAAAAGCCAAGCCAGCTGAGCAGGCGAAACAGGCCGCACGCATGGGCGGCGGCAAATACACGTATGCGGTTGGACAGCCCCATGGCCTGCAAATAGCGAAGCAGCGCGGAATAGCCATCGTCCAAAAGATAATAGCCCACATGGGCGCGAATGGTATTTGCCTCCGCGCCGCGGCAAAGCGTGAGCGCGCCCGCGCAGACGGCCAGCTCCGCGCGCTTGCTGCGCCGGGCCGCCAACGCTACGCGGCCACGGTAGTAGGCGCGGCTTTCCTGATCCATAGCGCGATAGGTATCGTCCTGGCACAGCGCGGTATGCACAGGGCTGAGGCTCTCAAGCACGCGCTGCCAGGGCACACGGCCAACCGCCCGCAGCGATGTGACGGCGTTGCTCACCCAATGACAGATTTCGCTTTGGTGATCGTGCTCGGTTTGGGCAAGCGCGTCGGCGGACAGGCCGTGTTGCGTGAAATACTGATCCAGCCACAGGGCGCTGGCACCGTCCGCGCCGGCGCGGGCCTCGCTCAGCAAACGTTCCAGAAAGGCCGGCTCGTGCCCATGGAGCTTTATCAGGCGCAGGGCCTGCCGTTCGCGGCCCTGGCGCAGGCAGCGCTCCGCCCTTACGGCACAAAGCTGGGCGCGCTGCTCCTTTACACACAGCACCGCCAGCTCGCATACCATCTCCGCAAGGGTAAGGCGTATGGCAAGGGGAAGGTGATCCAGCTCCGTATTTGTAAAAACGGAGGACTCCTGCCAGGCTTCTACGGCTTTTTCAAAACGCACGCGCGTGAAAACGGCGGCGCTATGGCCCATGAGCTCGCGCGCGAACAGCACCGCGCGCGGGGTACCTTCGGGCGTTTTGGGCAGCTTGGGCGCGTCTTTTAGCGAAAGAACGAGAGAGGCGATTTCCTCCTGCAAAAAGCGTCCGTTCTCGCACAGCCAGCGCGCGGCGGGCAGCAGCTCGCCGGAGGGCAGGGCGTTTAAATACCGCACGGCCTTTTCAAACGCACGCGGCATGCCGCGCGGCATGCGCATACGGGCCTTGCCCCGCCCCTCGGGCCGCGCCGCCAGGGCGGATAGATGCGCGTTTAGCGCGTCATCCAGGGGCGCGTCCCGGTAGGTAGGCTGCGAGGGGCGGCGAGCGCCCCATGCCAGCAAAGCCAAAATCAAAAGCCCGCTCACAGCGATGATCCAATGCATCAGGCAAACCTCCGCTATTCTATACGGCTACTAGTGTGCGCAGGTTTGGGCAGGGTGATGTATGAAATCCTGTGCCGGGCTTGTGATTTTGCGTTTGAAGGCTTATGGAAGCAGCTTACGCACGGAGGAAACCCAGCTTTCAATGGCCTGGGCCAGAATGTATTGCTGATTTAGCACGGCCTTGGCCGTTTCGGGAATTTCCGGAGAAGCAGATTTCAGACGCAGGTTTTCTTCCAACGAGGCCTTTAGATGCCGAACGCCTTCCTCAATACCGTCGATGCACGCCCGCTGCTTTTCGGGCGGCAGGCTATCCAGGTTTACAATCACGGCGTTCAGATCCAGAAAAAGATGAATGGGCTGCTGAGAAATGTTCAGCATGAGGCGCTCAAAGGCCTCGTTCCCGGTGGGCGTGAGGGAATAAACCGCCTTTTCCGCCATTTTGCCCTCGCGCACCAGGCGGCTTTGAATGTAGCCCTTTTCCTCCAGCTGGAGCACCTTTTTGTAAATAGAGGGCGTGCTGATTTTTACCCATTTGGACAGGCTGCGGTATTCCACAAGCTTTTGGATATCGTAGGCGCTGCGGGGCTGCTGGCGGATCATACCCAGTACGATGAGATCAATGGCTGCCATGGAATCCACTCCTTCAAAAAAGCATTGACAAATACTATAATTTATAGTATTCTTTCAAAATGTACTATAAATTATAGTATTATTCGATATGGTACAGATGCATCGTACCCGAAAGAAAAACGAAAGTCAAGAAAGGAAGCGCTATTCATGAACAAAGTTAACCCTAGAACAGAGCTGCTGAGCAGCGCGCCGATTCCCAAAACCTTGCTTGCCATGGGGCTTCCCACCATGCTTGGTATGATGATTAACGCCCTGTACAATCTGGCGGACGCATACTTTGTGGGCGGGCTTGGTACCAGCCGCATGGGTGCCATTTCCGTAGCGTATCCGTTGGGACAGGTGATCGTTGGCCTGGGGCTGCTGTTTGGCAACGGGGCGGCATCCGTTATCGCCAGGGCGCTTGGGCGCGGCGATAGGGAATGGGCCGGTCAGGCGGCGAGCACCGCGGTATATGGCGGGCTTGCGGTTGGCGGCGCGGCCATTGCGCTTGCGCTGCTGTTTTTGGAGCCGATGCTGAGGCTGCTTGGCGCGACGGATAGCATTCTGCCTTACGCCTTACGCTATGCGAGCATCTATGTGGCGGGTTCCCTGTTCAACGTTTTTAACGTGACGATGAACAGCGTGGTTACCAGCGAGGGGGCTGCCAAAACCAGTATGGCGGCGATGGCCATAGGCGCGGTTCTGAACATGGCGCTGGATCCCGTGTTTATTTTTGTACTGAAAATGGATGTGGCGGGCGCGGCCATGGCCACGGCACTCTCGCAGTTGGTTTCCAGCCTGATTTACCTGCGCTATATTTTTTGCGGGAAAAGCCTGCTTTCCTTCAGCGCGCGTCAGTGCCGCTTTAATGGGAAAATGCTTGCGGAAATTTTGACCATCGGCGTGCCGACGCTGGTATTCCAACTGCTTACCAGCCTTGCCATCTCGCTTACAAACGCCCAGGCGGTGCCATACGGCGATTCCGTGATTGCGGGCATGGGCGCTGTAAACCGCGTAACGTCGCTGGGCACGTTGATGGTGTTTGGCTTTATCAAGGGGTTTCAGCCCATCGCCGGATACAGCTATGGCGCGGGAAACGGCAAGCGCATGCGCGAGGCGACGCGCACAGCCGTGCTGTGGACAACGGCATTTTGCGCCGCCCTTGGCCTGGTGCTGATGGCCTTCCCCGAAGGTGTAATCAGCCTGTTTACCAGGGGAGATCGGGCCATGATTCACGCGGGAGCACGGGCGCTCAGGGCGAACGGCCTGTCGATTTTGACGTTTGGGTTCTATACGGTGTATTCCTCGCTGTTTCTGGCGCTGGGCAAGGCAAAGGAAGGGCTGTTTCTGGGCGTTTGCAGGCAGGGTTTGTGCTTTATCCCCATGATCTGCCTGCTTCCCGCGCTGTGGGGGCTGGAGGGCGTGCTGTACGCGCAGCCTGTCGCGGATGGGCTGGCCGCGCTCATCGCCGGGCTGATGGCGGCGAGGCTTTCCCGGCAACTGAAAAAGGGGGAGATGGCATGAAGGAGCACAGGGCGCTTTGAGCGCTGAAAAGGCGTGGAAGGCAGGGATATCATGCCCTGGCGAGGTTTAGGCAAAGCATCAAAAGCCTTGCTTTTAAGCGAGCGCAGCGCCAGACCGTTTGGGCTGGCGCTGCGGCTTTGTGTATGCTATTGGATGTTTCCATTATTCCCTGACAAGATACTCGTGGCAAGCGAGCGCGGCCTGCTGCCCCTCATTGATGGCGCGCACAACAAGGCTTTGGCCGCTGTGCATGTCGCCCGCGGCAAAAACGCCCTTGCGCTCGGTATGGAAGCCGTTGGCCACCACATTGGTGCGCGCATCCTGCGTGAGGCCATACGCCTGTATCAACGTATCCTCCGGGCCGGTGAAGCCCATGGCGATCAGCACCAGATCAGCGGGCCAGGTGCGGGTAGCGCCCGGAATCACCTGCGGGCTCATGCGGCCATCCGAACCCCTGACCCATTGGATGTTATCGGTTTTTACGGCGCAAACGCGGCCTTCGCCGTCGCGCACAATCTCGCTGGTTTGTACCTGGTATTGCCGCGGGTCGCTGCCAAAGCGGGCGATGGCCTCCTGCTGCGCGTAATCGACCTTCAGCGTTTTGGGATACTCGGGCCAGGGATTGCCCGGCGCGCGCGTTTCGGGCGGGGATGGCATAATTTCCAACTGATGCACGCTTTTACAGCCCTGGCGAAGGGCCGTGCCAACGCAATCGGTGCCGGTATCGCCGCCGCCGATAATCATAACATGCTTGTTATGCGCGTTGAGTGCCTCCGGCAGAGGGCAGGTTTCATCCAGCACATGGCGGGTAGCGGCGGTTAGGTATTCCAGCGCGAAGGCTACGCCGGGGCCCTCCCTGCCCTTGACGCGCAGGTCGCGCGGCTTGCCGCTGCCGCAGCATAGCACAACGGCGTCAAAGTCGGTAAGCAGCGCTTCCGCGGGGATATCCACGCCCACATGGCAGCCGGTGACAAAGCGCACGCCCTCCGCGCGCATGAGCGCCTCGCGGCGCTGAACGATGCGCTTTTCCAGCTTCATATTGGGAATGCCGTACATGAGCAGCCCGCCCGCGCGGTCGTTGCGCTCATACACGGTAACGCTGTGGCCGAGCCGGTTGAGCCATTCGGCGCAGGCAAGGCCAGAGGGGCCGCTGCCCACCACGGCGACGGCTTTCCCTGTGCGGCGTTCGGGAACGCGCGGCTCCATCAGACCGTTTTCAAAGGCATGCTCAATAATACTCATCTCATTTTGACGGATGGTCACCTGCGGCTGATGAATGCCGCAGGTACAGGCCCCTTCGCACGGAGCCGGGCATACCCGACCCGTGAACTCCGGGAAGCTGTTGGTGCGCATAAGCCGCGCCGCCGCCTGCTGCCATTCGCCGCGGTAGAGCAGGTCGTTCCATTCGGGAATCAGATTGTGAAGCGGGCAGCCGCTGGGCATGCCGCCAAAAATCATGCCGCTGTGGCAAAAGGGCACGGCGCAGCTCATACAGCGGGCCGCCTGAGCTTTTTGCCGCTCCAAGGGAAGCAGGCCGTGTATCTCGTTCCAGTCGTTCAGCCGCTCAAGGGGATCACGATCCGTAGGCAGCTCGCGTTCATATTCCAGAAAGCCAAACAGCTTACCCATTCTGACATGCCTCCTTGCGCTGCTGCATCAAATAGCGCTTGTATTCCACGGGAATCACCTTCACAAAGCGCCCCGCCGCCGTACCCCATTCATCCAGCAAACGCCGCGCCAGAGGACTGCCGGTAAGCAGCACGTGCTTTTCCACCCACTTTTTGAGCTGAATGACCTCGTCGGGGTCGTCAAGCGTTTCCAGCACGACCATTTCGGGATTGCAGTTTTCGCAGAACGTGCCGTCCGCGTCATAGACATAGGCGACGCCGCCGCTCATGCCCGCGGCAAAATTGCGGCCCGTTTTGCCAAGCACCACGGCATAGCCGCCGGTCATGTACTCGCAGCCGTGATCGCCCACGCCCTCCACAACCGCCAGCGCGCCGGAGTTGCGCACGCAGAAGCGCTCGCCGGCCACGCCGCACACATAGCACTCTCCGCTGGTAGCGCCATAAAGCGCCACGTTGCCCGTAATGATGTTTTCCTCCGGCGCAAAGGCGCTGCCCTGGGGCGGGCGCACGCACAGCGTGCCGCCGGAAAGGCCCTTGCCCATGTAATCGTTGCAGTCGCCCTCCAGCTCCAGCGTTACGCCGTGAGGCAGAAACGCGCCAAAGCTTTGGCCCGCGCTGCCGCGGAAGGTGTAGCGGATGGTATCCTCGGGCAGGCCGGTTTCGCCGTACTTGGATGTGACCATGCTGCCCAGAATGGTGCCGGTTACGCGATCCGTATTATGAATGGCAAGCGTGGCCCTGACGGGATGGCCGGTTTCCAGCGCGGGCCGGGCCAGCACGCACAGCATGCTTTCATCCAGCGTGCGGCTGGTGGAATGCCGCTGCGGCGCGCAGGCATAGCGCGGCGCGTTTTCCAGCCCCCTGGGCGTATAGAAGATGGGAGAAAGATCCAGGCTGTCGTGCTTCCAGTTGCCGGTGGCGGGTACCTTTTGGAGCAAATCCACGCGGCCAACCAGCTCGTTTACCGTGCGCACGCCTAGTTGGGCCATGATTTCGCGCAGCTCCTGCGCCACAAAGCGCATAAAGCGGATGATGTACTCCGGCTTTCCCTTGAAGCGTGCGCGCAGCTCGGGCTTTTGAGTGGCGATGCCCGCGGGGCAGCTATCCAGGTTGCACACGCGCATCATGACACAGCCCATGGTTACCAGCGGGGCGGTGGCAAAGCCGAACTCCTCCGCGCCCAGCATGGCGGCGATCGCCACATCGCGCCCGGTCATGAGCTTGCCGTCCGTTTCCAGAATGACGCGGCTGCGCAGGTTGTTGAGCATCAGGGTTTGCTGTGTTTCGGAAAGACCCAGCTCCCAGGGCAGGCCCGCGTGCTTGATGGAGGAACGCGGGCTCGCGCCCGTGCCGCCGTCGTACCCGCTGATGAGGATGACGTCCGCGTTGCCCTTGGCAACGCCCGCGGCGATGGTGCCAACGCCCGCCTCCGATACTAGCTTCACGCTGATGCGCGCCTTGCGGTTTGCGTTGCGCAGGTCGTAAATCAGCTCGGCCAAATCCTCGATGGAATAGATATCATGGTGCGGCGGCGGGGAGATGAGGCCAACGCCCGCCGTGGAGTGGCGCGTTTTGGCAATCCAGGGATACACCTTGCTGCCGGGCAGCTGGCCGCCCTCGCCGGGCTTGGCGCCCTGCGCCATTTTGATTTGCAGCTCCCTGGCGTGCACCAGGTAATTACTGGTAACGCCGAAACGCCCGCTGGCCACCTGCTTGATGGCGCTCATGCGGCTATCGCCGTTGGAATCCGGCACATAGCGATCTTTATCCTCGCCGCCCTCGCCGGAGTTGCTTTTGCCGCCCAGGCGGTTCATGGCGATCGCCATGCATTCGTGCGCCTCCTTGCTTAGGGAGCCGTAGCTCATGGCGCCGGTTTTGAAGCGCTTGACGATGCTGTCCACGCTCTCCACCTCGTCAATGAAGATGGGGGCGCGGCCGGAGCGCCAGGTCATCAGGCTGCGAAGCGTGGCCTTTTGGGGGCTGTTGTCCAACTGGCTGGAATACTGCTTAAACAGGGCATAGTCATCGTTCCACACGGCCTGCTGAAGCAAATGGATGGTTTGGGGATTGTAGAGATGATACTCCTCGCCGCTGCGCCACTGGAACACGCCGCCGGGGGCAAGGGTTTTTTCGCCCAACGGGTCGCGGAAGGCGGCGGCATGGCGCGCGGCGTTTTCGCGGGCCACGCCGTCCAGACCGATGCCGCCGATGGGGCTGACGGTTTCGGGAAAATACTCGTCAATCAGCCGCTGGCTCAGGCCCACGGCCTCAAATAGCTGCGAGCCGCGATAGCTCTGGATGGTGGAGATACCCATCTTGGACATGGTTTTCACAACGCCCTTGACCGCCGCCTTGATGTAATGCGCCTGGGCCTGGGCCTCCGTAAGGTTGGAAAGCAAGCCGCTTTGTACGCTTTCGCGCACGGTTCTCAACGCCAGATAGGGGTTTATGGCCGTTACGCCATAGCCCACCAGCAGCGCGAAGTGGTGCACCTCGGTAGGCTCGCCGCTTTCCAGGATGATGCTTAGCTGCGTGCGCACGCCGCGCCGGATGGTATGGTTCTGCACGCCGCTTACCGCAAGCAGGGAGGGCACAGCGGCATGGCTTTCATCCACTCCGCGGTCGCTTAGGATAAAGATATCGTATCCTTGCGCAAATTTTTCGTCCAGCTCCCGGTAAATGCGCCGCATGGTTTCCTCAATGCCCGCCGCGCCCTTGCACGGATCGTACAAAAGGGAGAGCGTGCAGGCGCGGAAGCCTTCGGTATCCAGGGCGCGCGCACGGCTTAACTCCTCGTCGGTCATAATGGGGCAGGACAGCTTCACCTGGCGGCAGCTTTGCGGGGAGGGCGCCAGCAGATCGCCCTCGGAACCGATATACACGCGCGTGGAGGTGACGATTTCCTCGCGGATAGCATCGATGGGCGGGTTGGTGACCTGCGCGAACAGCTGATGGAAATAGTCAAACAGAAGCTGCGGCTTATCGGAAAGCACAGCAAGCGGCAGGTCGGCCCCCATGGCGCCGGTGGGCTCCATGCCCTTTTCCGCCATGGGCAGAATCACATTCTTCACTTGCTCCCAGGTATAGCCAAAGGCCTTTTGCTGCTGCCACAGGGGCGCTTCCTGATCGCTTTGCGCAAGCGCTCCGTCGGGCAGGTTTTCAATATCGATGCAAAGCTGCTGAATCCAGCGAGCATAGGGATACATGGCGGCCATGCGGCCCTTGATTTCCCCATCGCCAAGCACGCGCCCGGCGCTGGTATCCACAAGCAGCATGCGGCCCGGACGCAGGCGATCCTTATACACAACCTTTTCGGGTTGAATATCGATTACGCCGGTTTCGGAGGCCATCACCAGCAGGCCGTCCGTGGTAACGCAGTAGCGTGCGGGACGCAGGCCGTTGCGATCCAGCATGGCCAGAGCCTGCACGCCGTTGGTAACGGCCATGGCGGCGGGGCCGTCCCACGCATCCATCACATGGCTGTGAAATTCATAAAATGCCCTCAGCTCCCGGCTCATGGTGCTGTTTTTCTCCCACGGCTCGGGAATCATCATCATAGCGGCATGGGGAAGGGTGCGACCCGTGAGCAATAGAAACTCCAGCGCGTTGTCAAACATGGCGCTGTCGCTGCCGTCGTCGTTTACGATGGGGAAAACATTTTCCAGCTTATCGCCAAACAGGTCGGTATGCACGCTGCTTTGACGGGCGTTCATGCGCTTTTGGTTGCCGTGAATGGTGTTGATTTCGCCGTTGTGAATGGTATAACGGTTGGGATGCGCCCTTTCCCAGCTGGGAAAGGTGTTGGTGGAATAGCGGCTGTGCACGAGCGCGATGGCCGTTTCATAGTCCAGGTCGCTTAAATCCAGATACAATTCGCCAACCTGGCGGCTGAGCAGCATGCCCTTATACACGATGGTGCGGCAGGACAGGCTTGCGGCGTAAAAGTCGCCTGGAAGCGCCTCGGGCGAATAGCGAAGCTGCTTTTCCGCCGTTTTGCGTATGAGGTAAAGCTTGCGCTCAAAGGCGTCCTCATCGGCCAGAGCGGCGCTTTTTTGGATAAAGGCCTGGCGGATGCGGGGCATGCAGGCGCGGCTGGTTTTGCCAAGCGTTTCCACATTTAGAGGCACATCGCGCCAGCCTAGAAATTGCTGCCCGGCTTCCCTGACAATCTGCTCAAAGGCGGCTTCAACGCCTGCGCGGCGGGTATCGTCCTGGCTTACAAACAGCATGCCAACCCCGTAGCAGCCGGGCGCGGGCAGCACAATGCCGTTCAAACGGCATTCCTTTTCAAAAAAGGCATGCGGCAGTTGGGTAAGAATGCCCGCGCCGTCGCCGGTATCGGGTTCCGCGCCGGCGCCGCCGCGGTGCGCCAGGTTGGTAAGCACGTTCAGCGCCAGAGTTACAATGCCGTGCGAGCGCTGGCCCTGGATGTTTACCAGCAGGCCGATGCCGCAGGCGTCGTGCTCAAAGGCCGGGGAATACAGCCCCTGAGGTTGGGGATAGCCCTGGTGTGTTGCGTTCAAGCGATCAGCCCCCTGTTCTGCCGCGGAGCCCTTTTCCTTCCGCGGCGGTGCAAAAAAAGCATGCCAAAGGATGGAACTCACCTTTGAGCATGCATCTATAGTATAGCGAAACGCTTTTGTACTGGCAAGAGATATACAAAGGAAATACACTTGGAAAATATGCGCCGGTATGCTATGATAGGCGCTGGAAAAAATCTTGTTTGCTGAGGTGAAACGGCATGATTGCAAAACGCATAGAGGTAAATACGTCCGGCGGGGCGCAGTTTCCCTTGGACTGTTATGTGGCGGACGCGATGGATGAGGTGGATCCCGGAATTCGCAGGCCCGCGGTGATCATTTTCCCAGGCGGGGCATACATGCGGCTGAGCGAGCGGGAGGCGGAGCCCGTAGCCCTGCGCTTTATGACGGAAGGCTTCAACGCCTTTGTGGCATGGTATCGCGTAGCTCCCAACCGCTATCCCCTTCCCCAGCAGGACGCGGCGGCCGCCGTGGCATGGGTACGCGCGCAGGCGGACGCTATGCACACCAACCCCGACCGTATCGCGGTAATGGGCTTTTCGGCGGGCGGCCATGTGGCTGGCAGCCTGGGCACGCTGTGGCAGCACGGGGAGCTGTGGCAGGACATGGGGCTTACGCCGCAGGACGTGCGGCCAAACGCAATGGCGCTGTGCTACCCGGTCATCACAGGAGGCGCGTATGCCCATAGGCTCAGCTTTGAATGCCTCACGGGCGAGAGCGACGCGAAGGCACATGAGGCATACTCTGTGGAAAAATGGGTGACGGAGCAGTGCCCGCCCACCTTCCTATGGCATACGTTTGAGGATCAGTCCGTGCCGGTAGAAAACAGCCTGCTGATGGCGCAGGCGCTTCACGCGCATGGCGTAACGGCGGAGCTGCACGCCTATGCGTTTGGACCGCATGGCGCGGCGCTTGCCAATGAAATTACCTCGGGTGTGAAAATGCCGCAGTACACGGTTGAGGACGCGGCGGTTTGGCCGGGGCTGGCGGCAAGCTTTTTCAAAAAGGTGATGTAAGCAACGCGCTTGTCGCAGAAAGCCTTTCAACAGAAATCATGCACAAAAAATCCGCTCTCAAGCGTTGCTTGGAAGCGGATTTTTGCCACTAAAACCGTGTATTCAAAACGGTTTGTGCGACAGCCCGGTTTTGACCGCGTTAGCCCAGGAGGCGCGCGGCGTTTTCCAATTCCGAGATAATCGGAATGTGCTGCGGGCATACGCTTTCGCACTGACCGCAACGGATGCATGCCTCCGGGGTCACGTCAGCTGTGGCAAAGCCGTAGCTGCGCTTGGCCCCCTCCAGGTTGTTGAATACCTTCAGCGTGTTTATGGCGGAGAAGATGGGCGCGATGGCTATGCCCTTGGGACAGCCCTTCAGGCAATAGCGGCAGTCCGTGCAGGGAATGCGGTCCAGCTTGTCCAGGGCGGCCTGGGTTTCCCTGATTACATCCAGTTCCTGGGCGCTAAGAGGCGCAAACCCGGCCATATAGGAGGTGTTATCCTCCACCTGGGCGAGGGTGGACATGCCGCTCAGCACCATGAACACCCCTTCCAGCGAGGCGGCGAAGCGCACCGCCCAGCTGGACAGAGAACGCTGCGGCGCAAAGCTGAGCATGGGCTGGGCAGCCTCCCTGGGGAGGTTTGCAAGCGAGCCGCCCTTGACGGGCTCCATCACAATAATGGGCTTGCCGTGGGCGCGCGCCGTTTCGTAGCAAAGGCGGGATTGCACGGTGGGGCTGTCCCAATCCGCATAGTTGATTTGAAGCTGCACAAAATCCACGTCAGGATGGGCCTTTAGAATGCCGTCCAGCACATCGGCCTTATCGTGAAAGGAAAAACCCAGCTTGCGGATAATGCCCTTTTCCTTTTGCTCGCGCAGAAAATCCCAAATGCCGTAATCTTCAAACAGCTTGGTGCGCGTTCCGCCCAGGTTGTGCAGCAGGTAGTAATCGAAGTATCCCGCGCCTGTGCGTTCCAGGCTGGTTGCAAGCATCGCGCGCGCTTCTTCGGCGTTTTTGGCTCCCGCCCAGGCGGGCAGTTTGGTGGCAAGCTGGAAGCGCTCGCGCGGGTAGCGGTCTACCAGCACGGTCTTTACCGCCTTTTCGCTTTTGCCCCCGGTGTAGCCCCAGGCGGTGTCAAAATAGGTAAAGCCACGCTGCAAAAACAAATCTACCATGCGCGTGAGCTCGTAAATATCCACTTCCTCGCCCTGCATGGGCAGGCGCATCAGGCCAAAGCCAAGGTTCTTCATAGAAAAGCACATCCTTTCGAAAACGCACCGGAAAAGTTTTCTTTTCGGAAAATTATGATACAACATGTTTTCCCATCCGTCAAACAGGTGTAAAATCTTGCGCGCGTTTTGTTGCCTTATCCAGCGCATCTGTGATACAATCAAAAAGAGCAATATAGGACACGTGTGCCTATGCGTAAGAGAGTTAAGGATGTGATACCATGCGCAAACTTTTGCCGTGCCTGCTGGTGGGGCTCATGCTGCTGATATGCGCGCCCGCCGTGGCGGAAACATATGTTTTTGACGACCTGCTCGCCAGCATGGAGGTGCCGGACAGCTATATTGTGCTGACGGAGGAGAACCTGGGAGATTACGCCGCATGGCTGGAATCCCGCGGCACAAGCGTTGAAAACACTCAGAGCGATTTTAAGAAGCGTGGCGTGCTGTTACAGGCATGGTCAGCGGAATATGACGCGTGTTTTGAGCTGCGGGCCGTACAGAATGAACGTTCCGCGAATATTTTCGACGTGAATGAGCAATCCACCGAGGTGCGCGGCGATTACCGTACCAGCCATTATCCCGATAACGAATACGAGGGATACGACTTTTCCACGTCCGAATGGAAAAACACGGCCAACGGGCGTTTCCTGGTGCTGCGCTACATCCGGCGCGATAACGGCGAGATTCTCTATCGCGGTTTTATGCGCCGCACCATCCGCAACGGCTATGAAATCGATTTTGATATGCAGATTTATGGCCGCGCTACCACAAACAAGGATAACAACAATCTCAACAAGATTTGGGAAACCTTCAATTTTATTGAGATCAAGCCCCTTCCGCCTGCGGCCAGCGCAAAAATCAACATTTCTGACGCGCCTCCCACGGAAAGCAACGAGCAGAGCTTCGATATCAAGGGTACGGCCGCCGAGGGCGTGAAGCTGACCGCCGTGGTCATGGGCCTCAGCTACCCCGAGCCCGTTGTGACGGATGTAACCGTGGGGAAGAACGGCAAGTTCACCCTGCCCATTAAGCTGCCCAGGGAGGGTGTGTTCCTGATTACCATCACCGGCGAATACCAGGGCGAGGACGTGGTGGAGCTGGCCTATCCCGTCACCTACCAGCGAACGTTGCTGACGGTGAATTTCATCAATGAGCCCGCCGCCACCGTTACCGAGGATGATGTAAAAATCAGCGGTACGGGCGAGCCGGGAGCAAGCATTCAGGTGTTTTTAAACGGCGAGTCCGTAATGACCAAGCGCGTTACTACGGCTGGCAAGTTCTCCCTGACCCTGGAGGCGAAGGAGGAAGGCCCCTACGAGGCCATCCTGGTGTTCAGCAAAAAGGGCCTGGCGGACAGGCGCTTTACCTTCAGCTTCAACCGCAAGTGGACGGACGCGGATATGATGGATTACCTGAGCAAGCAGGCGGTTAAGCCTTCCTATTCCCAGCTTATAAAGAAGATGGAGGGCTATGAGGGCCGCATTATGGGATATAAGGCCTACATAACCGATATCGGCCAATCCGGGGACGAGTATATTGTGCGTATGGCGCTTGCCAGGCAGAACAAGCAGTATACCAACTTTATTCTGGTTACAACGGATGAAAAGCCCGCCTTTGAGGTGGGAGAGCGCGTAATGATGTACGGCACTTGCGCCGGTATGAGCCTAAGCACCGGCGTAGAGGGCGAGGACGAGAACGAGGCCAGCTATCCCTGCTTTGAGTTGCTGCTGTTTGCGTCCCTGGAATAATCAAAAGGGAATTGTAAAACGCCCGCTCCTGACGGCATGAGTCAGGGGCGGGCGTTTTTTGCCTGGCAGGGAATGCCTTACCGCCGCAGCTTTGCGATGGCGGCAAACACCAGGAAGGCCAGGATGTTTACCACCACAACGCTGGCCCCGGCGGGGGTGGAAAGCCAATAGCTGCCGCATAGACCCACAAAATAGCACACAACCGCAACGGCTGCCGCGCATAGCGTAACGCCGCGAAAGCTGCGGCACACGCGCATGGCCGTAAGGGCGGGGAAGATTACCAGGCTGGAAATAAGCATGGCTCCCATTACCCGCATGCCAAGCACGATGGTAACGGCTGTGAGAAGGGCCAAAAGCATGTTATACCACTCCGCATGGCCGCCTGTGGCGCGGGCAAAGGTTTCATCAAACGTGACGGCAAAGATGCGGCGGTAAAACACCGCGAACAGAACAAGCACCACAGCCGCCAGCACGACGCTCAGCCGCACATCCGACGCGCTCATGGCCAGCACGCTGCCAAAAAGGTAATTGTTCACATCGCTGGTCATGCCTGTGCTGAGCGAAAGCACGATTACGCCTACGGCCAGCGCGCCGGTGGAAATCATGGCGATAGCCGCGTCGCCCTTGAGCTTGCCCCGGTTGCTCAGGCGCAGCAGTAGGAAGGCGGAGACCACCACCACGGGAATGGTGACGGCCATAGGGGAAAGGCCCATGGCCGTTGCCACCGCCAGCGAGCCGAAGCCCACATGGCTGAGGCCGTCGCCAATCATGGAGTAGCGCTTCAGCACAAGGCTCACACCCAGAAGCGCCGCGCACAGCGATACAAGCACGCCCACGATGAGCGCCCGTACCATAAAGTGATAGCTAAACATGGTGGAAAGCATCTCAAGCATGCCGCTCGCCTCCTGCAAAAGCCAGCCCAAGGGGAGATTGTCTGTATGCCGCCGACGTTCCAAGAAAGGAACCTTCATGCGACAGGTGCAAAATACGATCCGCATATTGCAGGGCCGCGGCGATATCATGCGAGATCATCACTACGGTGAGCCCGCGGGTATGGTTGAGCATGGAAACCACGCCATACATTTCACGGGTCACAACGGGGTCAAGCCCGGCCACAGGCTCGTCGAGCAGGAGCAGGCTTTTGGTGGCGCACAGGGCGCGCGCCAGCAGCGCCCGCTGCTGCTGGCCGCCGCTGAGCTGCATAAAGCTGCGGCTACGAATATCGGAAATGCCCAGCAAGGCCAGGTTTTCGTTGGCTGTTTGGCGCATAGCCGCCGTTAGGAAGGGGCCGCGCCCCCGGCAGCCGCTGGTAACAACCTCCCACACGGAAGCGGGAAAGTCGTTTTGTACCTCGGTGCGCTGGGGAAGATAGCCGATCTCGCAGTTGCGCAGGCCCTCGCCATAGAGCACGCGGCCGCTTACAGGAGAAAGAAGGCCCAGCAGTCCCTTAACGAGCGTGCTTTTGCCGGAGCCGTTTTCCCCAACGATGCACAGGTATTCGCCGCGCTGTATGGCCAAATCCAGCTTATCCACCACTACGCGGCCTTCATATGCAAAGCAGGCTTTTTCACAGGTGATCAGGGCCATCAGTTCAGGGCCTCCTTCAATGCGCTCACGTTTTGCCACATCAGGCTAAGATAGGTAGCGCCGGCTTCAAGCTCCTGAGCGGATACGTTGTGGCAGCTATGGAACAGCAGCGGCTTCGCGCCCGTTTCCTCAGCCAGAATACCGGCGGTGCGGCGGCTTGAAAATTCGATATAGAACACAACGGGAATGTCCTGCTCACGGATTGCGTTAATCAGGGACACAACGGTACGCACGCTGGGCTCGCTGTCCTCGCTGCATCCGGGAAAGGCCGCGTCGTAGCGCAGGTGGTAGTCATGCGCGAAATAGCGAAAGGGAAAGCGGTCGCCAAAGAGAATAAGATCGCGCTTTCCCTGGGCAACGGTTTGGGCAAAAGCATCGTCAAGCGCTTCAAGCTCAAGCAGGTAGTCCGCAAGCGCCTGAGCGTACAGCGGCGCGTTGTCAGGCGCAAGCTCGCACAGCACGCCGCTTAGGGCGTGTGCAATGCGCATGACGTTTTTGGGCGAGGTCCATACATGCTCGTCCAGCCCGGCTTCCTCAGGGCCGTCATGAGTGTGCGCATGGCCCTCCTCGGCCTGCATGCTTAGGCTGGTTTCCTCCGCAAGCAGGGATACGCAGTCCGTAAGGCGGAAGGTGCGCGGCGCGCTGTCGCCAAGCGATCCAAGAATTTCCTCCACCCAATGGTCGCTTTCACCGCCCGTATAGAGGAACAGATCGGCCTCCTGAATGGCGATGATATCCTGCGGGGACGGCTCATAGGAATGGCTTTCGCTGCCTGGCGGCAGCAGCATGCGAACATCGGCTGTGCCGCAGGCGAGCTGGCGGGCAAAATCATAGGCCGGAAAGATGGTCGCAAGCAGGGTAAGCCTTTGCGAATCCGGCTGCGGCTCCCCGGCAAAGGCGCCGAAGGGAACGGCCAGGGCAAGCGCCAGGCAGAGGGCCAGGCAGACGCGTAGAATGCGTGGGTAAATCGTAGGCATGGGTTTCCTCATTTCCGTTGTTTTTGGCGGCATGCCTCGCAGCAGCCGTACAGGATGGTTTGGCCCTCGTCCAGGGTAAAGCCGTGATGGCGGTTGAGATGGAGGGCGAAGGCTTCCACCTCGTCGCAATGCAGGTGCTCAAGCGCTCCACAGTTTACACAGCGAATGTGCAGGTGGCTTTCCGTGCAGGGGTTATGCTGAAAGCGCGCCGCTTCGCCGCTTTCATGCGGAGCGTAGCGCCTGAGCCTGCCCTCCTGGCACAGGCGGGCGATGGCGCGGTACACCGTGGTTTTGCCTACCTCCATGCCGCCGGAAAGAAGCGCCAGATAGGTCTCCTCGGCAGTGAGGCAATCCTCGGCTCTGGAGGCGAACAACGCCTCTACGGCTTCCTGCTGCCGGGTTTGATAGTTGCCGCGCTGCGGCATGCGTATCTCCTCCTAGACTATGGGATACAGGGAAATGAAAATGAAAATCATTTTCGAATTTGCAGTATACCTGCGCCGGGGCGTATTGTCAATAGGCAGAAAACATTTTGCTCGCTTCCTGCGGTGCGCGCCGCATTGTCATGCCATTAAAACTATGGTATACTACTTTGGGCCTTTGTGGTGCCGATTTTGTGAACGGGAGTTAGAGCATGGCCAAAAAACCCAATTTTGAACGGATCTTCAGCATTTTGTTTCTGCTGATTACGTTGGGCGTGGTGCTGTACATAGGCTTTAGCGGCAACGACATTGAGGCCCTAGGCCAGGCCCTGAGTACGTTAAGCCCCGTTTTGCTGCTGCTGTGCCTGCTTAGCTGGGTGCTCTATGTGCTGATGGACGCGCTGGCGGTGCATCACTTCCTGCATATGCAGGGATATCCCGTCAAGCTGAGGCAAAGCCTGCACGCCGCCATGACGGGCATTTATTACAGCAACATCACGCCGGGAGCGACGGGCGGGCAGCCGATGGAAATGTACCGGCTGAGCAAGTGCGGCGTGCCTATCGGCATCAGCGGCTCGGCAATGGCGGTTAAGTTTATTGTGTTCCAGGCGGTGCTGCTGATTACGGGCGCTGTGCTGTGGATGAGCCATGCGGGCTTTGTGGGCGCGCATTTGCAGGGCAGCACATGGTTTGTTCTATTGGGCTATGTGGTCAATTTCTTTTCGATTGCCATGGTGGCTCTGATGGCCATCAGCCGCCGCGCCGTGCGCAAGGTAATTGAATGGTGCATCCGCATTGGGATGCGCCTGCGCATCTGCAAGAACCCGGAGGCTTCCAGAGCCAAATGGGAAAACCATTGCCAAAGCTTTTTGGACAGCGTGCATCTGGTGATCCGCCACCCAAAGGATGTGCTGATTCAGTGCCTGATCGCGCTTGGGCAGTTACTGTCCCTGATGCTGGTGATTTTGGCGATCTACCATGCCTTTGGCCTGAGCGGCGCTTCCACGGGCGAGCTGATTACAATGGGCGTTCTTTTGTATATCGGGGCCAGCTACACGCCTCTGCCAGGAGCCAGCGGCGCGCAGGAGGGCGGCTTTGCCGTGCTGTTCAAGCATATTTTCCCTGATGCGCAGCTTTTTGTGGCGCTGCTGCTTTGGAGGTTCTCCACCTACTATTTAAGCATTTTGGCCGGCGTGCTGCTTACCATGGCGGAGAATGTGAACCAGCTTCGCAGGCATGGTCAAAAGCGGGAAGGTGTTTCCAACGAACATTCCAGATGAAGAAAAGCTATTTACAAACCGCGATCTTGTACGGCTGATTGTTCCGCTGGTGATCGAGCAGTTCTTGGCGCTGCTTATCGGCATGGCGGACACAGTGATGGTGAGCAATATTTCGGAAAGCGCGGTAAGCGCCATATCGCTGGTGGACAGCATCAACGTGCTGCTGACCCAGCTTTTTTCCGCTATGGCGACGGGCGGCGCGGTTGTGGCGGCGCAGTATTTGGGAAAGCGCGAGCAGGGCAGCGCCTGCAATGCCGCCAAGCAGCTTATGTACGTATCCCTGCTGCTGGCGCTGGGAATCGGCGCGGCGGCCATAGCGTTTTCCGATTCCATTTTGCGCCTGTGCTTTGGTTCTCTCTCGGAAAGCACCATGGCGTACTGCCGCACGTATCTGTTCCTTTCGGCGCTAAGCTATCCCGCGCTGGCGCTGTACAATGGCGGAGCGGCGCTTTTGCGCGCCATGAGCAACAGCAAGGCCAGCATGTACACGTCGCTGATGATGAACGTGGCCAATGTGGCGGGCAACGCGCTGCTGATTTACGGCTTTGGCATGGAGGTTGCTGGCGCGGGCGTGGCCTCGCTGGTTTCACGCATGCTGGGCGCGGCGGTGATGATCCGGCTACTGCTGCAACGGCAATCGCCCATTCATTTGGTCAGGCCCACGCGCCCGGAGCCGGATTTTCCCATGATTAAGCGCATTTTTGGGCTGGGGCTTCCCAACGGGCTGGAAAACAGCATGTTTCATGTTGGCAAGCTGCTGGTGGCGGGCCTGGTGAGCGGCCTTGGCGAAAGCATTATCGCCGCAAACGCGGTTTCCAGCAACATTGGCAGCCTGTGCAACCTGCCGGGCACGGCGATTGGGCTGGCCATGGTCGCGGTGGTGGGGCAGTGCGTTGGCGCGGGCGACAGGCGGCAGGCGCGTTATTATGCCGGAAAGCTGTTTAAAGTGGTATACGGCTCTATGCTGGTAATCAATATTGGCTTGTTCTTCTTTGCCAGGCCGCTTGCGGGCGTGTTTAACCTGAGCGCGGAGGGCCTGGATGCGTCGGAGAGGGTGCTGCGTACCTTTGCGGTTGCCGCGGTTCTATTCTGGCCTGCCAGCTTTACGGTTCCCAACGCTCTGCGCGCCGCGGGCGACGCGCGCTTTACGATGACGGTAAGCGTGCTGAGCATGTGGATATGCCGCATAGGCGCGAGCTATTTGTTTGTGTCCTGGCTTGGAATGGGGCTTTTGGGCGTTTGGATGGCGATGTACCTGGATTGGGTGGCGCGCGCCGCGTTCTTTGTAACGCGCTACCGCGGGGATAAATGGCTCGACCGCAGGGTGGTTTGAGCTTTTGCTCCCGAATTTGCGCAAAACCCGGTATTCGGCTCTTGCACGCGCTCGAAAACAATGGTATACTGTCAAATGGTGCTCTTTGATAAATTTGGTTATGGCATTTGGATGCCTCAGGAGGAAAGCACATGGAACACACGGTGGAAAAAATCTCCGGAAACAAAGTTAAGATTTCGTTTAATGTACCCGCCGCCGATTTTGATCAGGCGATTGAAAAGGCCTATCTCAAGCTGCGCGGACAAATCAGCGTGCCTGGCTTCCGCAAGGGAAAGGCCCCCCGTAAGCTGATTGAGCGTATGTATGGCGCCGGTGTTTTCTATGAGGACGCGATGGATCTGCTTTTTCCGGACGCCTATATGACCGCCGTTAAGGAAAATGATTTGAAGCCCGTAGGCCGCCCCGAGCTGGACAAGGTGGAGCAGATGGAGGCGGGCAAGGATCTTGTATTCAGCTGCGACGTGTTTGTGGTACCCGATGTAAAGCTGGGCGAATACAAGGGCGTGGAAGTATCCAAGAAGACTCGCAAGGTAACGGATGAGGAAGTGGACGCCCGCATTGAGCAGGAGCGCAAGCGCGTTGCCCGCAGCGTTGACGTAACCGACCGTGCTCTGGAAAACGGCGAGAAGGCCGAGCTGGATTACAGCGGCAGCGTGGACGGCGAAAAGTTTGAGGGCGGCACCGCGGAGCATCAGTCCCTGGTAATCGGCTCCGGCAGCTTTATCCCGGGCTTTGAGGAGCAGATGGTGGGCATGCAGATCGGCGAGGAACGCGACCTGAACGTAAAGTTCCCCGAGGAATACCATGCGGAAAATCTCAAGGGCAAGGACGCTGTGTTCCATGTGAAGTTGCATGCGATCACGCGCGAGGAGCTGCCTGAGTTGGACGACGAGTTCGCCGCTGAGGTGAGCGACTTTGACACCCTGGCTGAATACCGCGCCGATTTGGAGAAGCATATGCAGGAAGCCGCCGACGCGCAGGCTGATGAGGCCGCCCGTCAGGCGCTGGTGAACACCGTTGTGGAGAATGCCGAGGTTGACATTCCCGACGTGATGGTGGAGGAAAAGCTGGACGAAATGATGCAGGAAATGGGCTGGCGCATGCAGCAGCAGGGCTTCAGCATGGAGCAGTACCTGCGTATGCTGGGCCAGACCGAGGCGGAAATGCGCAACATCTACCGTTCCGAGGCGCTCAACAGCGTAAAGACCGAGCTTGTCATGGACGAGATCGTGAAGGCTGAAAAGATCGAGGCAGAGGACGCGGACGTGGATAAGCTGCTGGAAGGCTATGCCTCCTCTATGCAGCAGACGGTGGAAAAGCTCAAAGAAAGCTTTGGCGACGAGCAGCTTGACTATTTCAAGCACCGCGCCAGCGTGACCAAGGCCCTGGATATGCTCTGGGAAAACGCGAAAGTAACCGACGAGCCCGAAACCGAAGCGAAGGCTGAGCCCGAGGAAAAGAAGCCCCGCCGGCGCGCGGCGAAGAAGGAAGCCGATACCGAAGCCGAAGCCTGATAAGGCACGCATAAAGCGCGCACCGCATGCATATGCTTTGAGGGTATAGCTTGCGGTGCGCGCTTTTCAAAAAGGAAAGCAATGCATACGGAGGAGTGAACGGTATGAGCTTGATCCCAATGGTTATTGAACAGACCAATCGCGGTGAACGTTCGTTCGATATCTATTCGCGCCTTTTGAAAGACCGTATCGTCTTCCTTGGCGGCGAAATTGACGATGATGTGGCCAACCTGGTTGTGGCCCAGCTTTTGTTCCTGGAGATGGAAAACCCAGATTCGGATATCTCCCTGTACATCAACAGCCCCGGCGGCAGCGTAACCGCCGGTATGGCTATCTATGACACCATGAACTACATCAAGTGCGATGTGCGCACGGTGTGCGTCGGTATGGCGGCCAGCATGGGCGCGTTTTTGCTGATGGCCGGGCAGAAGGGGAAGCGCCTGGCGCTGCCCAACAGCGAAATTATGATCCATCAGCCGCTTGGCGGCGCCAGCGGACAGGCGACGGACGTGGCCATTCGTGCCGAATGGCTGATGAAAACGAAGGAAAAGATGACCCGCATGATGGCCGAGATGACGGGCCAGCCTCTGGAACGCTTGAAGCAGGATGTGGAACGCGATTACTTCATGAGCGCCGAGGAAGGCCTGGCCTATGGCGTGATCGACGAAATCTACCGTCCGCGCAGCGCAAAGTAAGGCGCCTGCGGCATTCTATCAAACGAGGTGACAGCATTGCCGGGAGATGATTTCAACCCCCGCATTCCCAAGCTGAAACGGTGCAGCTTCTGCGGTAAAACCAGCGAGCAGGTACGCCGCATGGTGGCAGGGCCCAATGTACAGATCTGCAACGAGTGCATTCTCCTGTGCCAGGAGATCATCAGCGACGACTTCAATGCCGGAGTTAGCATCAACTCCGCTGAAATCCCGCGCCCACGCGAGATTAAAGAGGTGCTGGATCAGTACGTCATTGGCCAGGAGGACGCCAAGCGCGCGTTGAGCGTGGCGGTCTATAATCACTACAAGCGCATTGACGCGCCCGCCGCCGAGGGCGATGTGGAGCTGCAAAAGAGCAACATCCTTATGGTGGGCCCTACGGGCTGCGGCAAAACGTTTTTGGCGCAGACGCTGGCAAAGCTTTTGCGCGTGCCTTTCGCTATCGCGGATGCTACCAGCCTGACGGAGGCCGGTTATGTGGGCGAGGATGTGGAGAATATCCTGCTGCGGTTGATTCAGAACGCGGATTATGATATCCCGCTGGCGCAGCGAGGCATCATCTACATCGATGAGATCGACAAGATTGCCCGCAAGAGCGAGAATCCCTCCATCACAAGGGATGTGAGCGGCGAGGGCGTGCAGCAGACGCTGCTTAAAATCCTGGAGGGCACCATCGCCAGTGTGCCGCCTCAGGGCGGGCGCAAGCATCCCCATCAGGAGTTCATCCAGATCGATACCACAAATATCCTGTTCATTTGCGGCGGCGCGTTTGATGGTCTGGCTCCCATCATTGAGAACCGCATTGGCAAGAAGGCGCTGGGCTTTGGCAGCGAGCTCAAGAGCAAGCAGGAGGAAAACCTCAACGCCACGCTCAAACAGCTAAGGCCGGAGGATTTAATCAAGTTTGGCTTGATTCCGGAATTTGTGGGCAGGCTGCCCATTGTGGTTACGCTGGATCAGCTGGATGAAGCGCAGCTGGTGAAGATTTTGACCGAGCCGCGAAACGCTTTGGTGCGCCAGTATGGCTACTTGATGGATTTGGACGGCGTAGAGCTGCGGTTTGAGCCCGCGGCGCTCAAGCACATCGCCAAGCAGGCGATTGAACGTAAGAGCGGCGCGCGCGGCCTGAGAGCCATTATTGAGGGCCTGCTGATGGATGTGATGTTTGACCTGCCTTCCCGCAGCGATGTGAAGCAGTGCATCATTACGGAAAAATGCGTGCTGGGCAAGGAGAAGCCTAAGCTGGTGCTGTGCGACGGAGCGCAGCCGAAAAAGCTGCGCGGCCGCGCGGCCGCTGAAAAGAAGGCGGCCAAGGCGGAAAGCGGCAGCCAAAGCGTATCCTAACAGAATGATGGCCTACATTTTTGAAAGAAGCAGGCCAAGAGCAAAACCTGAAAGGCAGCTATAGAGCCGCCGTGCCACTCCATCAGGACTGGTGCGGCGGCTCGTTTAAAAAGGCGCTGCGGAGGGAAAATATGGGGCTTGTCATCGAAAAAAGGATAGAAAAGGCGATTAAAATTGTAACACATTTGTTATATACATTCCGAAACACTTGAATTATTTTAATGATTTTGATATACTTATTCAAGGTGGAGGATTCTTATATCCTACGCCAATGGGAGGCAGCATGACGGACATTACAATCATTGGAAAGGGCCCCGCAGGCTGGTCCTGCGCGATGACGGCACGTATGCGCGGCCTTTCCACGGTGGTAGTGGCTCCCGTAAACGATACGGGGTTTCTGCGAACCGCGGAGAGAATTGACAACTATCCGGGCATGCCTCAGGCATCCGGCGTGCAGATGCTGGATAGCTTTCGCGCTCAGGCGCTAGCGCTGGGAGCGGAGGAACGCACCGGCCTTGTGAGGCAGATCATGCGGCAGGGCGACGGCTTTATGCTTCTGGTAGAAAACGACGTGATGGAAAGCCGCACCGTGGTGCTTGCAATGGGGGCCGCCCGGCCCGTGCTGCTGCCCGGAGAAGCGGAACAGTTGGGACGCGGCGTAAGCTACTGCGCTACCTGCGACGGCATGTTTTACCGGGGAAAGCGTATCGCGGTGCTTTCCACCTCCATGCAGGGGGTGGAGGAAAGCGCGTTCCTGGCGGGGCTGGCGGGCGAGCTGGAATACTACCAGCTAAAGGCTCACAATACCGGCCAGCTGCCCGAAAAAGCGCGGCTGATTCGGGAAAAGCCAAGGAGCATCAGCCGCGACGGCGGGGGGTTGGTGCTGCGCACGGATTTGGCGGACCACCGTTACGATGGCATTTTTGTGTTCCGCGCGGCAATGCCGCTGGATATGCTCATGCCGGAATTGCGCACGGAGGGCAGCTATATCCCGGTGGATCGCAGCATGCGCACCAATGTGCCCGGCGTTTTTGCGGCGGGCGATTGTACGGGCAAGCCCCTGCAGGTGCCCAAGGCTGTGGGGGAGGGCAACATTGCCGCCATAGCCGCGGCGGAATATATTGCGAAACATGGATGAAACGCCCAGGCTGGCGCGTTGTATGGGATGAACCGGCAAAGAGGCCGGGCTGCAATATGAGGAGGATGACAACGATGATGAAACACACAGTACAAAAGGTGCTTTCCCTGGTAATGGCGCTGTGCATGTTGCTGGCGCTTACCGGCGCGGCGGCTGAATCTGCTGGGAACGTGGCGGATTTTGAGGCCCTCACTCCGGTTATGGATTTGGTTTGCGCTGCTTCGCAGTATTCTCCCAATGCGCCGGAAAGCGTGCCGGGCGCGGATGGCAGCCTGACGGCTTCCTTCACCGACGCGTTCTTCAAAGTGGGCGCGGCGTATGGCTCGTCGATTGGCGTTACCAGCGATATGCTGGAGAATACGGCTTCCCAGTCCGAGCTGCTGGGCAAAATCTTCGCGGCCCAGCTTCCCCAGTTGGAGCCCGTTGCTGGAACCAGCGATGTGAACGGCTACATTGGCTTCATCCCCGTATCTGTGATTAGCGGTACGGACGGCAAAAGCGTGCAGATCGTTGGCGAGGTATACATGGCTGATAAGCCCATCAGCGAGATGACCAGCACGGATTACACCAACGTTCAGCTCCTTGACCGCGCCGCCTTTACCTTCCAGAGCGATGATACGGCTCTTAACGGCTTCCGCCTGATGGGCTATTCCGTGGGTACCGACCTGGCGCTGGAGGAAGTCATGCAGGTTTATGACGAGCAGATCTGCGTGGAGTACGAGAGCAAGCTGGGCTTTACGCTGCTGTATCCCTCCGTGTTTACGGATGAACTGCTGGTTGAAAACGAGGAAGGCGTGTCCGCCACCCTGCCGGACGAAAGCGCGAGTTTCTTTGCCAAGCGCGTGGAGAACACCAATGGCGCAAGCCTGACCGATTATGTGAGCATCGTGGCTAACGGCATCACCGGCAGCGTTTCTACCGTGAGCGAGGAATTGCAGTCCGGCACCGTATCCTATACCACGGACGATGGCTTTGCGGTGTTTGACGTGTACATTGTTACCGACGAGTACATCTATCAGGCGCAGCTTCGCTACCGCACGGAGCTTATGAGCCAGTACATCATGTACAATTCCTACCTGCAGAACAGTTTCGTTGCCAACGAGCTCTCTCAGGGCTAATGGGAGGTAAAAAATGAAACGCATGGCTGCGGCGTTGCTGATGGTGCTGGGAATGTTGCTTGGCACGACGGGCCTTGCCCTGACCCAGCCGGAGGCAACAGTGCAGCCTCAGATGGGCCTGCCGCTTGCCACACCCCTTACCGGCAGCCGCACATGGGCTGCGCAGGATGGGACGGCAAGCGCCTGCCTGCGTTACACCTATCCGCAGTTTGAAGCCTGGCTGGACGCGGATCAGGCTATCAACGCCTACTACCAGGCGCTGGCGCAGGACATGGAAGCGCTTGAAATGCCTGTGGACGCTGAAATCAGCTTTGAAGTCACCCATAACGATGCGCGCTACATCAGCGTGGCCCTGACCTCCACAACGATGGGAGGCAACGGGGAAAGCGCGAGCCTCTCCGCCGATACCTTTGCCAGGGACGGCATGTACGCAGGACAGCCCGTTACGCTTTCCCAGGTTTTGGGGCTTGAGCAGGAGGGCGGCGAATTGAGCGACGAGGCCAGCGTTACCGAAATGCTGGCGTACCGACTGGTTTGGCAGATTGTTGAGCGCGACAGTCAAAATGCGGATGGCGATTACCTGGACGGCCTTACGGAGGCGGAGCTGCGCATGGCGTTCAGCCCCGAAACCGATTTCTATTTGGACGCGGATGGAAACGTGGTATTCTTTATCCAGGCCGGGGAGATCGCGGGTGAAATTGCCGGCGTGCTAAGGTTTCCCTTCGCACCGGCAGAGCTGCTCAGCGCAATGAAAGAAGAATAAGCTAGAGCCCCGCCGGGTTTGTGCCGGCGGGGCTTTAACTGTTGAAAAACTTATTAAGAAAGCAGATCGCCGAAGCGCCAGCCCCAAGTGAGGCAGGCGCTTTCTCAAGCCTTCTTGGAGCGCCTGCGGGCAGGCCCGACGGAATGCCCATTGCTGCCTGAGGGAAGCTGCCTGTGCACGGAGTGGCCGGGCGAGGTATGCCTCGGCTGAACCCGGCTTTGCGGCTGCCTGACGTCGCGCGGCGGTACCAATGCCTTCCCGCCAAAGCCAATCAAATCATCGCGGCCGCAAAGGCGCAGAGCCTCGCGCACCAGCTCATGGTTGGCGGGGTTTTTGAACTGGAGCAGCGCGCGCTGCATGGCTTTTTCATGCGGCGTTTTGGGCACGTACATAGGGGTCATATCGCGGGGATCCAGGCCGGTGTAGTACATGCAGGTGCTAAGCGTGCCGGGGGTGGGGTAGAAGTCCTGCACCTGCTCGGGCTGATGGCCGATATCGCGCAGGTATTCGGCCAGCTCCACCGCATCGGCAAGCGTGCTGCCGGGATGGCTGCTCATTAGATAGGGCACCAGGTATTGCTTCATGCCCAGCCGCTCGTTTATAGCCTGATACTTGCGCACGAAGGCTTCATAAACCTCGCGCCGCGGCTTGCCCATTTTGGAAAGCACGTTCTGGCTGATGTGCTCCGGCGCTACCTTGAGCTGTCCGCTCACGTGATGAAGGCAAAGCTCGCGCAGAAAAGTATCGTCGGGGTCCGCCATGAGATAATCAAAACGGATGCCGGAGCGGATAAAGACCTTTTTTACCCTGGGCAGCGCCCGCATTTTTCGCAGCAGGTTCACAAGCTCGGTATGGCTTACGCTTAGATTTTTGCACGGCTTGGGATATAAGCACTGACGGCTCTTGCACGCGCCGGTTTTCAGCTGCTTTGCGCACGCGGGGGCGCGAAAATTGGCGGTTGGGCCGCCCACGTCATGAATATAGCCTTTGAAATCCGGCAAAGTGGTTAGCAAGCGCGCCTCTTTCAGCAGGGATTCCTGGCTACGTGAGGTGACAATCCGCCCCTGATGAAAGGTGAGCGCGCAAAAATTGCATGCGCCAAAGCAGCCGCGCGTTGCGCTTAGGGAAAAGCGAACCTCCTTCAACGCCGGAACGCCTCCCAGGGCGCGGTAGCTGGGATGGGCATCGCGTGTGAAGGGCAGGTCGTATACGGCGTCCAGCTCCGCGCGGCTTAACGGAGGCAGGGGCGGGTTTTGCACCAGATAGCGCTGCTTGTCCTGTTGCTGGCAAAGGGCGCGGCCACGCACCGGATCCTGTTCCTCATATTCCAGCATAAAAGCGCGGCAATACGCCCTTGGATCGGCGGCAACCTCGCTATGGGAGGGCAGCAGCAGCGCGTTTTTGGGCGGTTCCTTGGCCATATAGCACACGCCGCTCAGTTGACCAAGCTCATGCGCGGACATCCCGCGCCGCACCCAGTCGCAGCAGTCCAAAATGCTTTTTTCTCCCATGCCGTACATCAGCAAAGTGGCGGCGCTATCCACCAGCACGCTGCGCCGTACTTTATCGTCCCAGTAATCATAATGCGAAAAACGTCTGAGAGAGGCCTCCACGCCGCCTATGAGCACCGGTATGCCGGGATAGGCCTCATGAATGCGGTTGCAGTATACCGTTACGGCGCGATCCGGCCTTAGACCGGCGCGGCCGCCCGGAGCGTATACATCGGTATTGCGGCGTTTTTTGGCGGCGGTATAGTGGTTAACCATGCTGTCGATTACGCCTGAGGAAACCAGAAAGCCCAGCTTTGGACGGCCAAACAGCTTAAAAGCATCGGCGCTGTGGTATTCCGGCAGGCAGAGCATGGCGATATGATACCCGGCGTTTTCCAGCACGCGGCTGATGATTGCATGGCCAAAAGAGGGGTGATCCACATAGGCTTCCCCCACGACGTATACAAAATCAGGAGCGTCCCAGCCGCGTTGGGTAACCTCCTGCGGGGTAATGGGCAAAAAGGAATTTGGCAAAGAGCACACCTCCGCGTTGAGCATGTGCTCATTATAGCATAGTTTTAAGGCGCCTGCACGCTTAACCAGACGCTTAGAGCCCCAAAGCCAGCCAATGGGAGAAGATGCGCTCCGCCTGCCATTGAATTTGCGGCGCTTCGGAAGCCGCCTCCCCATCCGGCTGCCCGCTTACGGCCAGGCATAGCTGAGGAAACAGCACGCACCACCAGTTTTTGCCCTCGCCCTTGCCCAAGGTTACGCGCAGCGCGCGGTATTCTCCGGCAGGCAGGGTGATATGCCCATAGGTTTTGCTGGGAAGCTGCAAGCGGCCTACCTGCGCCGTTACGTCCCCTTCAAAACCGTATTGACGGGCGCATTCCCGCGCTACCGCGCACATTTGGGAGGTGTTTTCCATCAGCATGGCATATACGGCCTCGCAGCTTTCTTCAGAGGCCTGCGCAAGCTGGCTGCCGAAGGCTTCAATCAGCGCGTCGCGCACATGCAGCTTGAGCTCCTGTGCCTTGGGCAGGTCGCTATCGGCTAAAATATGCAGACGGATGATCTCGCCGCTTTGATAGGCGTCCCATAGAGCGGCTTCCTCGGGCGTTAGGGGCGCGTCGGCGGCTTGCGCAAGCGTAAAGGGAAGAGCAAGCGCCAGAACAAAGGCGGCTAACGCCAACAGCAGGATAAGCGCTTCCACCCACATGGAGCGTACCAGCGCGGCGGCTTTTCGGTTATCAAACATATTCATCCCTCCCGCGTATAGCGTGTCCGCACGGAAGGTGGGGTATACATAACGGATAAATGACTTTTTGGGCAATGCAGGTTGAATTTTTGCCCAAATGGTGTATGCTAGGAATGGGTATTTGTCTGAAAGGAGAACGGAGCATGTTTTATTGGGACTGGACAATGATCTTCGTCATTCCGGGACTGTTGCTGGGTATGTGGGCGCAGCACAAGGTATCCTCCACCTTCAAGAAGTATAGTGGGATACGGGCGCGTTCGTGTGAAAGCGCGCAGGAGGTGGCGCGGGCGCTGCTGAACCAAAGCGGCTGCGGCAACGTGAGCATTAACCAAACCTCCGGCTCGCTCACGGATCACTACGACCCGCGAAGCAATACGCTGCGTTTGAGCACTACGGTGTATAATCAGCAAAGCGTGGCGGCCATTGGCGTTGCGGCGCACGAATGCGGACATGCCATGCAGCAGCATGAAGGCTATGCACCGCTCAAGCTGCGTTCCGCCATGGTGCCGGTGGTAAACCTGGGCAGCAACCTGTATTTTCCTATCTTTTTGGCGGGCCTGCTGTTTAGCTGGGAGCCGCTGATTTACGTGGGCATCGCATGTTTTGCGTTAACGCTGGTGTTTGCGTTGGTAACGCTGCCCGTTGAGCTCAACGCCAGCAGCCGCGCCATACGCGCGCTGGACGCGGGCGGCTATTTGGACGGCGAGGAGCTGGCTGGAGCGAAGGCGGTGCTCAGCGCGGCTGCGCTAACCTATGTGGCTTCGGCGGTAAGCAGCCTGCTGCAGCTTGTAAGGCTGCTGGTAATCGCGCGCAATCGCAGGGACTAAAGCATACGAAGGTGAAAATGGGGGAGAGGCGCTGTGAGAGCGGCTCGGGGATGGCTGGAAGCGAGTTGTCCTCATCACAGGCATCGCGCTTGCCGCCTACCTGCTTACGCTGCTGTTAGGCCCCTGCGTACTGGTGCGCTACAGCTATTCTCTAATGGTTGCCGTGCCGTGGCTGCTTGGCATCCTGGCGGCGGAAAACGTGTAATACAAAATTGAGTTGGGAGAGCTGCCGGTTATGGAGGAAACGTTTCGTGTTTCGGTACGTGAACTGGTGGCTTTTTCCTACTTTCCAGAGGATATTTTACCTGCGGCGGATATGGAAAGCATGCTTATCGGTTCGCAGGCGCACAGAGCGCGGCAGGCTGCGGCGCAGGCGGAAGCCGAGCGCGCTATCAAGCATGCCTTCATCTGTGAAGAAGCGGTGATTTTGCTGCATGGACGTATGGATCTTTTTCATGATGGGGACGTGCCCTTTGTGGAGGAGATTAAACTGGGTGCGGGCGATGCGGCGGAGCCGCTCACGGAGCACCGCATGCAGGCGGTGTGTTATGCGGCCATGCTGGCTTTGGAGAAGCCCTGCTGCGCGGTGCGAATCTGCGTTGCGTATGTTAATGAAAAGGGCGAGGTATGTCAACGCTTTGAAGAAAGGCTGGAGCGCGACGCGCTGATTGCGGAGATGGATGGCCTGCTTCGCCCTTATGCCGCGTTTGCGCTGCGGGAAGCGAAGCACCGGCACAAGCGTGATGAAAGCCTGAAAGCGCTGCCGTTCCCCTTTCCCGCTTATCGCCAAGGGCAAAGAGAACTGGCGGTGCAGGTATATACCGCCATTGGCCGTAAAAAGCGCCTGTTTGCCAGCCTGCCTACGGGTACGGGGAAAAGCGCGGCTGTGCTTTACCCTGCTTTCAAGGCCCTTGGAGAGGGAAAAACGGGCAAGCTGGCGTATCTGACGGCGCGCAATACCGCGCGCCAGAGCCCGCTGAACGCGCTGGAACGGTTCTATGCGGCGGGAATGCACGCACGCTGCATGGTGCTGACGGCTAAAGAAACCCTATGCCCCGCGCCTACGCGATGCCATCCCGACTTTTGCCCGAGGGCAAAGGGGCATTATGCGAGGCAGGGAAAAGCCATTGAAGAGCTGCTGTGTGAGAATGAAACCTGGACGGATGAAAAGATCATCCGTGTGGCGGACGCGCACGGTTTGTGCCCCTTTGAGCTGGCGCTGGCGCTTAGCGAGCTTGCAGACGTTATCCTGATGGATTTGAACTATGCGTTCGATCCTTTCGCGCAGCTCAAGCGGCTGTTTCAGGGGCGCGGAAGCCTGACGCTGCTGGTGGACGAAGCGCACCATACGGTGGAACGCGTGCGGGAAAGCCTCTCAGGCACGCTGGACAGCCGCGCATTGGCGAAGCTGCGCGCGGAACATGGAAAGGCTGCGGGAAGGTCAAACGCCTACTACCGTGCGCTGACCGCGCTTATTCGTCAACTTCGGGTCCTGGAAGCGGAAAGCGAGAAGGGGGATGCGGTGCTGGCCGCGCTGCCGGAAGGGCTTTTGGAAAAGGCGGAAGCGGTGCGGGACGCAGCGTTTCATACGCTGGCAATGGGCGGCGGTATGGCCTCGGGGGCCGCGGAAGCGGTGCGGATATGCCTGCCGTTTTTGTATGCCGCACAGCGACTGGACGAGGATTACGCCATTTTGCTGGAGGAACACGGCAGGGAGCGCACCCTGACGCTATATTGCCTGTTGCCCGGCAAGGAGATTGCGGCAATCACCAAGAAAATGCATGGCGCTATCTTTTTTTCGGCGACGCTTACGCCCTTGCCCGCCATGAAGCGCCTCCTTGGCGGCGGAGAGGAGGACGCATGCTTTTCCTTGCCCTCTCCCTTTCCAAGGGAGCATTTGGCGGTCATACGCAGGCGCGTTTCCACCCGTTACGCGCAACGCGCGGAAAGCGTTGAGCACATTGCGCGCGCCATTTGCGAAATGCTTCGCACAAGGCCTGGCAGCTACATCGCCTACTTTCCCAGCTACGCATATCTGGATTTGGTGCGCAGGCAGCTGGAAACCGCCGATATACCGCCGCTTTGGGTGCAGAATCGGGAAATGGGGGAGGAGGAACGCGCCGCTTTTCTAAACGCCTTTATGGAGCCCGGAAAGCCCCGCCTGGGCCTGTGCGTGCTTGGCGGGCTGTTCAGCGAAGGGGTGGATTTGCCCGGAGAAAGGTTGATTGGCGCAATCATTATTGGCGTGGGACTGCCCACCCCGTCGGCGCGTATGAACGCGGTGGCGAAGTGCTATCAGCGTTGCTTTGGGGACGGGTATGCCTATGCCTGCCGTTTCCCGGGTATGCACAAGGTATTGCAGGCTGCGGGCCGAGTGATTCGTTCGGAGGAGGACAAGGGCATGGTTCTGCTTCTGGACGACCGGTACTATCATCGGGAATATGAAGCGCTGCTGCCGCCCGAATGGCAGCTATATGATGAAGATATCGCCTTGGCGACGAAAAGATTGGAGGAAGCACTATGAAGCGTTTGCCCATACACATTCAGGCTGCCTGCCTGCTTATGGCCATTTTGTTCACGCTGTGCTGCGGCGCTGCTGCAGAGGGTAGCACAGGGATACTTTACCGCGTGACGGGCGGAAAAAACGATCTGGCGTTGCTGGGCAGCATCCATATAGGGAACGAAGCGATGTACCCTGTGGGAAGCCATATCCAGGAGGCGCTTGATGCGGCGGATACGATGGTATTTGAGTGCGATACAGAGAGCGTTACAGCCATGGAAGCAATGCTTGATATGATGTACTATCCTACTGGAGATTCGCTCAGGGCGCATGTGAGCGATGAATGCTATGAGTTGCTAAAGCAGGCGGCGCAAAAGACGGGCTATCAGATGGACTATCTCAATATGCTGAAGCCCTGGGCGGTTTCGAGTATGCTTGCGCTGGAAGGTACCCATGCGCTGCTGGGCGCGGTGGATATCGACCAGGTTATGAAGCTTGGGGTGGAAACCCAGATTGACCAGATGACAAGCGGCAAGCCCAAAACCTGGCTTGAGGAAACGCAGCGCCAGTTGGATATGATGGACGGCTTTAGCGAAGGCCTTCAGGAGTATTTGCTCAGGGATTCCTGCATCGAGATTTTAACCCCCGAGGCCGTGGACGGAGCGGATGCGGATGTTCGGCTGTGGCCCCAATGGTGGTACGATGGGGACGCGGAGGCATTTGCGGAGTCCTACCTTGTGGGAATGGCCTCCGAAGAACGGCAGGATTTGACGGAAGAATATCATCAGGCGTTGCTAACAGAGCGCAATGCATACATGGCCCAGCGCCTGAGCCAGCTATTGGAAGCGGATGAACCGCACAGCTATTTTGCGGTCATTGGCCTGTTGCATCTGGTATTGCCTGAGGACAGTGTGATTTACGAGCTTGAAAAGCTGGGCTATACCGTTACGCGGGTATTGCCTGGCGAGGAGCGCTGAATCGGCATGAAAAGGCCCCGGCCTCATGGCCGGGGCGCAAGCTTTTTAGGTGCTTTTCAGCTGCGACGGCAGCAGTTGCATCCGCATGCGCTGCCCGTGTTGCACGCGGCGTTGCGCAGCGCCACATCATCGTTGTTGCACAGCGAGGCGGGCGGGAACAGGGGCAGGCTGAAGAATTCATCGCAGACATTTTCGGCAAACTCCTCGCAGGGCGGAATGGGGCAGAAGCCGTAGGAAGGAATCAGAATTTCCACCTGGGCCAGAACTTTCAACACCACGGTGACGCACACCGTCAGCTTGAACTTGTTGTTGCCCTCGTAGCTGCCCGCCACGCAGATGGCGCTTACCATGCTTTCCAGGCAGTAAGGCACGATGGACTCGTCGGGGATGGAGAGCAGAACGTCTTTGTCTACCGTAATAACACCCTTGCCAATGTACTCTACGCAGCGACTGTCCACAAACAGGATGTCAATGGGCACGTCGATTTTGCAGCGCACGCGGGCAAAGCAGGGACGGTCGCACAGGCGCTCCACCGTCAGATTGCGGATGGTGCCCTCTGTGGTGGTGGAACGGCAGCTTTCAAACGTGATGGGCGGCACGGGCGCGCTGGTGGGGGGGACGGTTTCGGTCGTATCGGCGTCACAGCCGCAGCCACAGTTGCAGTTGCAGTTGTTCGCTACCATCGCATAGCTGGTGATGACCACTTCTTTGTCATCCAACTGTTCCTGCTGCAGGCAGCTGTCGTATACGCGCTTAACCTGCACGCATACCTTCTCTTGGAGTCCGTCCAGTGCGTTACCGCTGATGGTACCGGGGCAACAGCAGGGATTGGAGTTCTTGTAAGAATAGAAAGACATTGGCACGCCTCCTTCTTATTGTCGGCTGCAAGGAGGCTTTGCTGCCTCCCTTGCCGCCGTTCACTGATACACTATGACGGCGCGCGCGGAGCGTGCAAAAAAAGAGCCTGGGAACACAGGCCGTTTGGCGGCGTTCCCAGGCTGGCGAGGATGCAAGCGCACCGTTCGCGCTTGCGGAAGGAAACCTTACTTGCCGTCCACAGCGTTTTGAGCGGCGATGCGGCCATAGAAGATAGCGGAACCAATCGCCATGCCGCAGCAGGGATATTCAGCGTCAAACAGGCCGGTGAAGGCAACCTCGCCGGCGGCATAGAGGCCGGGGATGGGCTGATCGTTCACATCCAGCACATGCGCGCCCGTATCGATCTGCAATCCGCCAAAGGTGACGGAGGAACCGGGGTTCATGCGGAAGGCATAATAGGTATCGCCCTCAACAGGAATCATATATTCGGCAGGCTTGCCAAAATCGTCGTCTACGCCCTTGGCGCACAGCTCGTTGTAACGCGCCACAGTCGCTTCCAGCGTGGCGGCATCCAGGCCGATCTGCGCGGCCAGTTCGCCGATAGTGGCGGCATGGGGCACCTGCTCCATGGTTACGCCCCAGCTGAGCATGGGGTAGGGCTCTACGCAAACGCCATCCTTGGTGGCGGTGATGTAATAGCCGCAGGTGCTGTCCGCGTCGGCCAAGGCCTGGGCGACATGGGATTGGTACGTCCACTCGTCCACAACGCGCGCGCCGTCCTCGCTCACAATCAAGCCGGATTCCTCGGCAATGCCAACGTAGCAGTCGTAATTGACATACACAAGCTGCAAGCCGGGCGCGTCAAAGTTCTTTGCGCCAACCGCAACAGCCATGGTAATGCCGTCGCCGGTGTTGGTCATGGGCACGCCGGAGCCAACGTTGGTGGGTAGGAAATCATGATATTTGGCGAGCATTTCCTCGTTGTGGCAATATCCGCCGGTAGCCAGAATCACGCTCTTGGCGCTGACGGTTACGGTGCTGCCATCCGGCATAACACCCTTTACGCCGGTCACGGCGCCGTTGCCATCGGTAATGAGCTCGTTGGCGGTGCAGTTATAAAGAATCTTGCCGCCCTTGCCTTCATAGAGGTTGGTCAGCGGCGCTGTGAACCAGCCGCCGTGGCCGCTGGTTTGTCCGCCGCCACCCTTT
>JALEIQ010000061.1 GCA_022769795.1 Clostridiales bacterium | reverse complement strand
GCAGAGGGCACTGGCCGTGCCCTCTGCTCGTTTCGGTTGATATCCTGCGGGTCGCTTTGCCCCTTCGGGGCAAGGCCGCACAGCGGCCACGCTTCCCTCCGTCAACCCCTGCCGGGGTTTGGGGCGGAGCCCCAAAGCCTTACGCCGCAGCGTTTTCAAGCGAGAGATGCGCCAGCCCAAACGGGCTGGCGCTGCGGCTCTTTGCGTATCTATGAGGTTTATCGACAGTCTGAACCGCGCCCATTGGCGGATGGGCGCGGTTCCGTTGGCTCCCGGGCGCATTCCTTTTGGCATTGCCCACAAAAGGAACGCAATCCTCAGGCGGCGTAGGCGCTTGGTTTCTTACTCCTTCCTTACGGTCATGGCAATCCCGGTTATTCCATTGCGATCAGCCTCGGGCGCATCCATGCCTTCCCAGGCGGAAAATACGTACAGCGTCAGGGTTTCGGGCAGCTCGCCCACGCCTATGAACGCCATGGTGCCTTCCGTGCAGCCTTCCTCCGGCATAAAGGCGTCCTGGGCGCGATACTTGCGGCCCGCCTCGTCATATGCCTCCAATTCTATCCACGCATCATACGGGTCAACGCCCTGCGGAGGTGCGGTCAAAAACGTACGGAAGGGCGCTTCGCTGCTGATGGTGATCTCCGCGGCCATAGGGCTGACCCGCGCGCTGGCCCTGCATTCAACGCCATTGATTTCACCCTCGCCGTACATTTCGCGCACCGCGCCCTGGGTCAGGGGAACCGTGCCGGTTATCTCGCCCGCCTCCGTGCGCTCGGTATGCTGGTATGCCCGCTGCCCATCAAAGTACACGGTGTGAATGGCTCGATACAGCTGAATGCTAAGGTTCAGCTCGCTCCGTCCGGCCAGTCCGGCAGGCAGCGGCGTTTCAAACTCGCGCATTTCAGCGTATACACCGTCCTCGGTATAGGCGCTGTCAGCGGCATAGGGAGGAATATCCACTCCGTCGTCCGTCAGGGTATGATCGCTGGGATAGACGGTGTAGGCGCGATAGCCAAAGGGCGTTCCGTTGGCAAGCGCCTGGTTGTAGGCCATCAGGATATCGTTGCCCGCAGCGGAGGGATATTCAATAGCGGCGGGCATCGCCTCCATCGCGGTCATACTGGCAAGCTCGTCCGCATCAGGCGTATGTGCCTCATACCGAACCCCTTGCTCAATCTGGAAGGCTAGGTTCAGCGTCTGGCCATCGAAGAAAGCGCTGTTCATCACGGCAGTCGCCTGGCCAAGGTTCTCGTCGTTCACCTCCGCCGCTTCCGTTGCGGTCAAATTCGCCTGCTCCGCGATATTCGCATAGCGCTGGTCCGTTTTACCAAAAAGGGTGAACAGGTTCAGATGCTCGGCAATGGCAATGGACGCCATAAGCAGCAGGGCTGCCAAAGCAAAGATCAGCGCGGGCGATATCCTTCGTTTTACGGCTGCGCCCGCCTGCCTTTCCGCGTTGATTGCGGCCCGGATACGCATGCGCCGGGCTTCCTCCTCCCTTAGACCGGAAAGGCGCCTGTCCACCTTCTCGCGAATGTCCTTTTCATCGATCATAGTACCATTCCTCCAAGCCGTGTTTGAGCGTGCGTTCTGCTTTCTCCAAACGATAATGGACGGTTCTGCGGGAAATTTTCATCACCCCGGCAATCTCTTGAGCTGTGAATCCCTGGTAGTATCGCAGGGTGATGATCTGCCGCTGCCCATCCGGTAAGGAAAGGATGGCGCGGGTTACAATATCATCTGGCGGCTCGAATGCCACGGCGGGCTCCGGCAGACCGTCCAGATTCGCCTTACGGTCGATATGCACAAACCACTTGCTGCGCCAAAGATCGCGGCAGGTGTTCACGGCGATTCGCATCAGCCACGTTTTTTCTGATGCGTCCCCGCGATACGTATCATACGCCCTCCAGGCCTTCACAAAGGTTTCCTGTACCGCGTCCTCCGCCAGAGCAACATCCTTTAGGAACAGATAGCAGGTACGCAGCAGCGGTACCTCCCACCGCGTCATGGCCTGCTCCAGCCAGAGGTCGCGGTCAGCCTCACGGTTCATGCGTTCCCCCTCCTTTCACCTCTATAGACGAAGCAAGCGCCGGTTGTGCGCAATCAAAAAGGCGGCGTGGCCGTTGGCAACGAATAGGAAGCTTTTCGACAGACGAATCTACATTTACCTGCACGCGCGCCGCGGTGAAAACGCTTCCGTATGGATTCCCGTATTGGAATTGTCCATGTTTTATGCTATGATATCTATATAAAGAAGCAACCAAATTAGGAGGCACCTTCTATGGTCTTTACGGATTTTCATTTCTACAGCGAGGTTTTGGGCATTCAAACGGCCGCCTATGTGCTCCTGCCCGAGCCCAAGGTGATGAACCAATCCGCCGCGCCGCTGCCCACGCTTTATCTGCTGCACGGACTAAGTGACGATCACACAATGTGGATGAGACAGACGCGCCTTGAGCAATACGCCCGCCTGTACCGCGTGGCCGTGGTGATGCCCGCCGCAAACCGCTCCTTTTATATGGACATGGCGCACGGCGCCAAGTATGACACCTTCCTTTCCAGCGAGCTGCCAAACGTTATGGAGCGCTACTTTCCCCTGTGCCGCAAGCGCGAGGGCCGTTTTGCCGCGGGCCTGTCCATGGGCGGCTACGGCTCGTTGAAGCTGGGCCTTACCCGTTCCAATCGCTATGCCGCCGTCGCTAGCATTTCAGGCTGCCTGGAAATGGAAAAGGGCTATGACACCTTCCGAATGCAAAATCCCGATATGGTACGCGAGCTGGATGACATCTACGGCGGCGAAGCCGAACTGAAGCGCGGCTCGGGCGCGTTGTTTGCCAGGGCCGCCCACCTGGCCAAAGCGCCGGAGCGCGCCCCGCGCATGTACATTGCTTGCGGCACGGAGGATTTCCTTTTTGAAGCCAACGAGCGTTTTGTAGCGCAGTTTGGCAAGGCGCTGCCCATTGAATACCACGCCGAGCCCGGCGCGCACACCTGGGACTTCTGGGACCGTCACATCGAGCGAATTCTCGCCTGGCTGCCCCTGGAAAGGGCCGAGGGCGTATGGTAAAGAAGGCAACGGCCCTGGAACGCCTGCTCAATGAGGGCTTCTTTCAAACCAGGGAAGCCGCGCTGCCCTATCTCATGAGCGGCGCGGTTTTCTGCGGCGCGCTCCCCGTAACCACCGGCGGGCAGCGCGTGCCCATGGACAAGCCAATGAGCGTACGCGGCCTGGATGAGCGCTATGTGGGCAAAGGCGGCTATAAGCTGGAAGGAGCCATCCGCGCCTTTGGCATTCCTGTGGAGGGCCGCGTTTGCATCGACGCGGGGGCCTGCACGGGCGGCTTTACGGATTGCCTGGTCAAGCACGGCGCGGCGCTGGTGTACGCGGTGGAGGTCGGCTTTGGACAGTTGGCCGGTTCCCTTTCCCAGGACGCGCGCGTGGTCAACCTGGAAAAAACGAACATCGGCGATGAAAAGCTGCTTTCCCTCTCCCCCACGCCCACGCTCGGCAGCGTGGATTTGAGCTACCTGTCGCTTGTGAAGGCCGTGCCGCAGTTTCGAAGCGTCATGCACGGCGCGGGTGAGCTCATGTGCCTGGTGAAGCCTCTCTTTGAAACCGCAGATGCGGAGGCGCGGCGCACCGGCGAGCTCTCGCCCGAAAGCTACGCGCCGCTGCTGCGCCGCCTGTGCGATACCCTGAGCGCCCAGCCGGGCACGCATGTGGCGGGCGTTACGCACAGCCCTGTGACGGGTAACAACGGCACGCACGAATTTTTCCTGCATGTGCGCTTTGGCGGGGACGAGCCGCCGCCCGTACCGGACGCGGACATCCGGCAGGCTGTGGAGGCCGTGCTGTCCCTGCCCAAATATCACAAATAAAGGCGAATTGACGGGAAGATTTCTGCATTCTGCCCCGTTCCATTTGTAAAGCGGTTCCAAAAGCCCATGCCGCCGCCATTCCAAAGGAGGACGTTCCCATGAAGCAGTCCAAACGGCATTTCCTGGTCCTGCTGGTTTTTCTGGTCAGCCTGCTCGCCTGCGCATCCGCGCTGGCGGAATTCGGCGTGATTTACCGCACCGATACGCTCAACCTGCGCTCGCAGGGCAGCTCGTCCAGCCAATGGCTGGGCAGCTACACGCGCGGCACCTGGGTGGAGATTAACGGTAGCCAGAATAATTTTTATTATGTGCGCACTCCGGATGGCCGCACTGGCTACATGAGCAAAAACTACATCGATGTGGCCCTGCAGGAGAGCGATTTCACCTGGACGGCCATTGTAACCAACCAGAACGGCGGCGCGTTCCTCAACTTCCGCGCCCAGCCCAGCTACAGCGCGCAAGTGCTCGGCATTTTCTATAACGGAGTGCCCCTGCATGTGCTAAGCGCCAATAACGGCTGGTACTGCGTGGAAATCAACGGCCAGGTTGGCTATGTGCGCGGCGAGTTTGTAACCGATTGGGGCCGCCGCAACGCGGGCAGCTCCACCGTTGCCACCGTAAAAACGCCCAACAATACCGCTATCAACCTGCGTAACGGCCCCGGTATGAACTACGGCGTAATCCGTCAATTCCCGGGCGACAGCTACGCGATGGTGCTATGCAAGGGCAACGGCTGGTGGTACGTAAGCGTCGAGGGTCAAACCGGCTTCATCAGCAGCGATTATCTGGTGGAGGGCCTGCACGCCGCCCGCGATATCGCCGCGCAAACCGGCGGGGGCTCCTCCGGCACGGCGTATGCCGTGGTGAGCAATCCCCGCAGCACGCAGGCGCTGAACCTGCGCCGTTATTCCTCCACCGGCGCGGATGTGCTGGACAAGCTCTACAACGGCGCCCGCTTGTGGGTGGATGGCCAGGGCACCGAATGGTGCGCCGTTACCGATCAATCCACCGGCCTTTCCGGCTACGTGATGACCCGCTACATCACCCTGCATAACCTGCCCTCCACGCCCAGGCGCACGGTGTATCATCCCAGCGGCACGTATGTGAACCTGCGCTCCAACGCCGATATGACGCAAAACAACGTGCGCACGCGCGTACCCTCTGGCAGTTCAGTCACGGTGCTCATTCCCGGCCCGGATTGGTGCAAGGTCAGCTATAACGGCTATACGGGCTACATGCTCAGCTATTTCCTGCAATAGGCGTTCACACGTCCATACAGCCTATCAAGCCCTACAAACACAAGCATGCACAGCATTTCCAAAGCGCATATGTAATACGCTCCCCCTTGTGAGCGCAGCACGGCCAGCGGCGTAGCCGCGGGAACGGCGCGCAAAAACAAATAATTGGTATGCGCAATACGGTTAAACGCGCTTACCGCCACCAGATAGCCGTTGCCCAGCACCAGCGCACGACGCGGGTTCCTGGGTAGCGGCTTTCCTGTACGGAAAAAATAAAGCGGCACAAGCGCCACCAGCGCATGGAGCTGCAAAAAGGCAAAGCGCATCAGCTGTGGATGGGAGCATGGCATCACCGCAGGAAAAAGCAGCGTTACGGCAGCCGCCGGGCCAGCCAGGAAGGCCGACAGCTCATACAGCGCCGCAGGAGCGCGCCACAGCAGCATAGGAATGGAGAATACCCCAAACAATCCGCACAGATGCAGCGGCAGCGCCGTTTCCAGCGTGAGCAGCCCGTCAAGCCATAACAGCCAAAGCTGCGTGAGCATGGAAAACGCCAGCGCGCACGCCATCACCCATCGAAAGACGCGCGTACGGGCCAGGCTGGCAGTTCCGCACCACAGGGCCGCTTCCCACGCCAGCAGCAGCACCATTCCCATCGTTCTCCCCTCCTGTGATGTTTTTCACCAAAAAACGCGTATTTCTCCACAAAAGCGTCCCTATGTCACCACAATCCGCGCAAAAACAGGGCCTTTTTCGTCCCACTTTACCACTTGAAGGAAATATGCTATAATAGCGCTGTTTCTACTTCAGCCTAAAGGAGGGCAACAGCCATGACACGGTATACCCGTTCAAACGGTTACCACGCCGTGATGCGCTCTAACCGCTATAAACCCATTGTCATTATTGTGCTGGTGCTGCTGGCTGCTTTCCTGATTTTCAAGCTGGCAGGCGTGGGCGGCATCAACGAGGGCAACTTTGAAACGCAGCGCAACACCCGCCTGCGCAGTGAGGTGCAGCACGCCATTACCAGCGTCAATTCCCTAAGCCGCCTGGGGGCCAGCTCCACGTCCGCCATGCTGGGGCGCATACGCCAATATGTGCATGGCGTTGAGGTCATCAACGACCTTAACGTGGGCATGTACGGCGAAATTGGCCGCCTGTACGCTCAGAGCGTATTTGACAGCATCTATAGCATCATTGAGGAATACGACGCCAAGCTGGCCAGTGGCCAAAAGGTAAACGACTCTCTGGCTGCCCTGAGCGAAGCCATCGAGCAGCTAAGCAACCTCACCACCGCCCTTTTGGACGGAAACCAGGGTTGAGGATTTACTAGCGTAGCTTAAACACGACCACTCCGCCCAGCATAAGCGCCAGGCCCAGAAATTGCTTTACGCCCATTGCCACCTTTTCCTGCCCCATCCAGCCGAACGCATCAATGGCCGCGGCCACCAGCAGCTGGGCAATCAGGATTGTGGAAATGGCGACAGTCGGATTCAATCCCTTAATGGACAGCATCACCGTAACGGTTATGACCAGGCCCAGCGCGCCGCCCAGCAAATAGCCCTTGGGCACGGCGCCCAACGCCTTTAGGTTACCGGTGCCAAACAGCCACATCACAATCAATGAAAGGATGAAGGCTGTGCCCTGCACATAGGCATTGGCTTCCCAAAGGCCCAAGTCATCCTGTAGGCGTGTGTTCATCACGCCCTGCACGCTCATGGCCGCGCCCGCGATAATGCTAAATACAAAGCCAATCACCAAAAACCGCCTCCTTCCATGCAAGTATGCACGGAGGAGGCGGTTTCTATGCCGGTTTCCATGGCAGGGCAAAACGGCCCTTTCGTGCTCAGACTGTTGATAAACCCCTGGGAGGTGTCGGAGGGCCGCAGACCCGCAACCTCAATCGTCGCAGAGGGCACTGGCCGTGCCCTCTGCTCGTTTCGGTTGACTCCTTCGGTTCACTTTGGGCTTCGCCCAAGACCCCACAGGGGCCACGTTCACCTTCGTCCCCTCCGACTGTAATCCGAACCCAGCGACATGTGCGGTGGGTTCGGAAGCCTTGCGCAGCAAGGTTTCCTTGCAGAGTTCACCGGCCGCCCCGCAGGCGCAGGTGAACCCTGTTTCGGCGGAAAAGATCGCGTAGCGAGCTTTTTCGACGGTCTGGGCCCTTTCGGGCTATATCTCTTTTGTGCCCAGAGGATGCACAAGCTCCATCATCTGATCGTGGATATGCTGCATATCGCCATCCAGCATGGCAATTTTCTCAGCCGCCTCATAAAGCTGGCGGTTCAATTCCTCCGGGATGCTGGCCGTTTCCTTATAGCGCAGCTGGTGCTCCAGGCTTGCCCAAAAGTCCATGGCGATGGTGCGAATCTGCACCTCCACAGGAAGGGGAATCTTCCCTTCGCTTAGGAATACCGGCACCTCTACAATCAGGTGAAGGCTGCGGTAGCCGTTGGGCTTTGGGTTGGCGATGTAATCGCGCGTTTGCAGCAGGCGGATGTCGTCCTGCTGGGTCAGCAGGCGCGCGATGATATAAGCGTCGTTCAAATAAGCGCATACCACGCGAATGCCCGCGATATCATGCAGGTTTTTCATCGCCGCGTCCGGCGTAAGGGGCAGCCCCTTGCGCCTGAGCTTTTGGGCGATGCTCTGAGGGCTTTTGATGCGGCTTTCCATATGATGAATGGGGTTGCGGCTATGCCGCATTTGAAATTCGTCGTCCAGAATTTCCAGTTTTGTGCGTACCTCGCGCAGGGCTGACTGGTAGCGGCACTTCATGGTTACAAAGCTGTCCACCAGCTCGCTCACTTCCTGCGGCAGGGCGGATAGATCTGACAAGGGCATATTGTTCTCCTTTATCGCTGTAGTTTTTGTGCTTCTATTGTACCCCAATCAAATCAAAAGCGCAACCTGAGCAGGGGAAAAAGGCGCACTGCTCTCAGAACGCTGAAAAAGCATAGGTGCTAAGCCTTGGGCTTTTCCAGATCTCCCTCCCCCTCACCGCCTCCAGGCAAGCCACGCGCCAGCCCGTTTGCTCGGGCTGGCGTGTGGCTATTCGCACCTTCGTGCGATTTTAGCATTCTAAAACGGACGGCGTTCGCCGTCCGTTTGAAATGGAATTGTTTTACTGCGCGGTATAGGTCAGCAGGCTCTCGGGCGGGAAGTGCGCAATGAAGGTCTTGCCGCGAGTCAGCTGAATCTCGTTGCCCTGGTCATCCAGGAACACGGTGGGGCTTTCGATGGATTCGCGTACCCAGTAGCCCGGGATATAGCGGCCGCCGATGAAGATGTCCGCGTTGCCCTTGCCAACGCTCTGCATCACGGGCATGATCTTGGAGTTGTTGGTGTACTCATAGCCCACGCGCTGGATAATCACGTTGCTAAAGGACATCTGCTCCTCGTTTTCCTCGCTGCGATCCTCAGCCGAGGCAAAGGTCATGTAGGGAGCGTCGCCGGAGTAGCGCAGGTAGAGGTTGTTGGCCTCGTCATAATAGAAGTGCGAGATATACTTCTTATGGCCCCAGTCCAGATTGATGTTATAAGCCAGCTCATAGCCATCCACATAGGGGCTTACATCCGTAAACAGGAAGGGATGCGGGTTGGCGACGGTGGTGGAGGGCACCAGCGTGCGGATGCCCGTCAGGTTCACGTTGTAGTTGTCGGGGGACTTTACGCCCTGGACGCGGTTTTTGAAATCCTGATACTTGCCATCCAGCAGGTTGAAGGTAACGCCCTTCTCGCTGGCGCCCAGCTGGGCAAACATCTCGGCAATGTTGTTCTCCTCACGGCGGGGGCCGCCGGCATACACGATACCGCCCTGCCACTCCTCACGCAGCAGCACGTGGCCGATACGGGCGGAACGCACGGGGCCTACGCTCACGGGCTGGCCTTCGGCAAAGCTATCGTTGAACAGGAAGGTGATACGGGTCTGGCCGGAACGATACAGGATGCCCTCGTACACGATATCCGCATACTGGCCGCCCCAGGGCGCGCGCGCGCCGATACCGGCGGCGGATACGTTCTTGCCATTCACCTTTTCCGATCCCTCAGGATTGCTGATCTGCACAAGCATGGGCATGTACAGCCCGTCGCTCAGGGGCATACCGGTGGTCGGGCTTTCGCCGTCAACGGTAGGGTTTACATCAAGCGCGCCCGCGGCGGGGGTAATGCCACGGTCAGCGGCATTTTGGAGCACAACGCCAGTCATGTCAAGGGTATAATTGGTTCCGGCGCTATTCTTGGCAGCCAGGGCGGGCACAGCGGCCAGCAGCAGCGATACTGCCAACAGGATGGATACGACCTTCTTCACGGTTCAACCTCCTTAATATTTCACACAGGCTTGAAGCCTTACAGCTCCATTGTTAATGATTATACCATTTTAGGGAATAGACTGTCAACGTAATACTTGCGTAATATTTGAAAACATTACCAGAAAAGGATTGCCGAACAACCCTTGTTTCTCGTTTTCCTCCTTCCTGCGCATCCGCCGTGCTGGCAGCGTAATTCCTCTTACTCCTATATAGACGGAAAGCAATGGCAAAAAGTTCACTCTTTTTTAAAAATAGCAGAGATACGCCACCGAAGAAAATAGGCATCAAAGATAGCTAAGCGCGGACGGCTGGCCGACGACACCCCAATCTCTGCTTGCAACCCATTCGGGCACGGCTAGTCCGAAAAACGAAAGAAACATGATCCCAAAAGCAATACCGAATCCGCTCGATGTTCATTCATAGCAATCGCTCCTTATTATCGCCATGTAATCAAGCTCGGAGCGTCATAAGCACGATTCTCGTTTGATTTCCAGGGGTCAATTAGTTCGCCAGTCTGAGCATTGATATATACATTTGCGTATTCAAGGGGCGTGCTGGTCAGGATCGTCATTGCAGTACGGTAATCAGCCGTTGCATTTGCAAACAGCTCACCCTCAATCACCCATGTGGGCATCAGCTTATAGGTGTTCGTCTGGTCAAGCCAAACCACATAACCGAGCCGCAGAGAATCAACTGTTCGGAGCTGCCCTGCGCTGATTAACTGTTCGGCGGTCTGAATCACAGCATCTAAACTGCAGAAAGGGACATCCTCGGCTATTAAGTCAGTAACGGAAATCAGCTTGAGTTGCAGACTTCTGTATAGTTCCTCGCTGCCAATGTCACGCATGCCTTGCGTAATGCAAATACCGCCTAGAATTCCCTTGCTTTCATCTTTCATGCTAGCGCCTTTGTAGTCAGCATATCCTTGATAGCCATAGCCCAGGACGGGTATGCCATCGATTGTCTGATCAAAATAGGTAAAAAGACAGCCTTGAAAATTAGGGTCATCCCGAACCTTTTCATAATCGTTCATTGCTTTGTTTTTCTTATACTTTCCGGGGTCAATATGGGCACGAAGCCAGTGAGGAGTCAGTCCAATGGCTTTATCTGAAAAGAATGTCTGAACGCACTCTGCCATGAAGGTTTCAGCATCGCGCATCGTGGATGGATTATTCACACTGTAGGCCGTATCCATGTCAAAATGTCCATATCGGACCACCAGCGCGCGCGGTTCTCCAAAGCTTTCCAGCATCGTGCCGTTTTCCCGCGCGGTTGTTTGCCATTGCCGCTGAATCTGACGATTGGGCCAGTCATAACGGAAGAAACCGGGATTATTGATAGTCGCTGCTTCACCATACTCTGCCATATCGTTTTTGGATGTCGGTACACCATTCACTGGTTGCATATCTTCTGCATAGTAGCAAGGGAAGGCGGATACATCAGGGACAGCGATGTCAATATCGACAGTAACACTTTCGCCTCGCGCAGTATTGTATGACTGATGCCAGCCTGTTTGCGCCTGATTATATACATCAGGGATAGAAAGCGTGGGTTGATCGGCAAATGCCTGAGTAGAAGCCAACGCTACCGCAAGGCAGCACATAGCAAGAATCAGCTTTTTCATTACTTTTCTCCTTTACTATCCTAATATTGTTGAACGAATACTGCCGATTGCAACCGGCCCCGAAGCGTCCGGCCGCCATCGGTGCTTATTCAGGGTTACGGGATGAGGTTGGGATCGAAGTCGTCACGGGAATGAGCGTAGCCATCAGAATGGCTATAGTCATGAGAATCCTTATCAATGAAAAAATTACCAAAAAAGGATGAAAGAAAAAACCTTTGCCTCGCGCTTTCCTCCTTTCTGGGTATCCGCCGCTCTGGCAGCGTGATCCCTTTTGCTCCTATACAGACGGAAAGCAATGGCAAAAGGTTTACTCTTTTTAAAATCCTTTCATTTTCCCGACGCCTTCTCCTCCCTGGCGCGCAAATCGCGCAGCACAGGCAGCGTCAGGGGCAGCGCCATCAAAAAGGCCAGCACATCCGCCACCGGCTGGGCCATCTGCACCCCCAGCAGCCCGAAGGCGCGCTCCAACAGCAGCACCGCGGGAATAAAGCACAGGCCCTGCCGCGCCATGGCCAGCAGCGTAGCCCTCCCGGCAATGCCCATGGTTTGCAGCATCATATTGGCAAGGCAGGTAAACGCGAATAGCGGCACGCACGCGCATTGCAGTCTAAGGGCCAGCGTGCCGATGCTTTGCACCTGCTCATTCCCGGCCAAAAACAGGCTGATGATGCGCGGAGCCAGGGCAATCGCCGCAGCGGCGATTCCCACCAGCACGCTGAAGGCAATTTTGACGCAGAACCAGAACGCCTTGCGCACCCGGTCATAACGTCCCGCGCCGTAATTAAAGCCGCAAATGGGCTGGAAGCCCTGTCCAAATCCGATGATTGCGCTCACCGCCATCATCATCACGCGGGTAACGATGCTCATGGCCGCGATGGCCGCGTCGCCGTAGCCGCCCGCCGCAAGGTTGAGGCACACCGTCGCCAGGCTGTTAAGGCCCTGCCGCGCCAGCGAGGGCACGCCTCCACGGAATATCTCACGGAAATTTGCGAGCGTGGGCGTAAAATTGCCAAGCCGGATATGGATATTCCCGGCGCGGTTCGTACCCGCCAGCAGCAGGAAAAAGCTTACGATCTGGCTCAGGCTGGTAGCCAGCGCCGCGCCTGCCACGCCCATATTCATGGTAAAGATGAACAGCGGATCCAACACAATGTTGAGCAGCGCGCCCGACGTGATGCCAATCATGGCGTAAAACGCGCTGCCCTGAAAGCGCAGTTGATTGTTCAGCACCAGGCTTGCCACCAGAAACGGCGCTCCCGGCATGAGCAGGCGCACATACTGCTGCGCATAAGGCGCGATGGTAGGCGTGGCGCCCAGAGCGTACACAAGCGGCCCCGCCGCCAGCAGGCCCACGGCCATGATGACAAGGCCCGCCATAAACGCGCTTACAAACCCGGTTACCGCCATGCGCTGCGCATCCTGCGTATCGCCCGCGCCCAGCACGCGCGACATGTGATTGCCGGAGCCGTGCCCAAACATGAAGCCAACCGCCTGCATAATCGCCATCAGCGGGAACACGACGCCCACCGCGCCGCTGGCGCTTGCCGAACCGATCAACCCAACAAAGTAGGTATCGGCCATGTTGTAAAACGACGTGATAAGCATGCTGACGATTGTAGGCGCCGCCAGCGAGAACACCAGCCTGGGCAGGGGCGTTTCCGTCATGCGGCGCAGCTTTTGTTCGGCTGTCATTTGTTTAGGCATTCTACGTTCTTCTCCTTATGTAAAAAGCGAAAGGGTTCAGCGGCGGTCGCCGCCGGTAGCCAGGGGACGGCGCTGCCGCCGGTTGCGCCTTAGCAGCTCCTCATAGGCGCGCGCGCTTTCGCGCGGCGTTCGCGCGGGCGCTTCCGGCCGTTCCCGCGGCACGGCCCGCAGGGCGGAAGCCTTTGCGGACACGGCATGCGTGGGCCGTTCCAGCGGGGTGGCCCTCATAGGCCGCATGTCCGGGCCGGGCTTTTCAGGCGCTTTTCGCGCCGCGGGCGACGCGGCTCTATTTGCCTGCCGCAGAAGCGGCTGCTGGGTGGGAACGGCTTTCCCCTCCTGCCTGGAGGGCCGGGGCGTGCGCGGCTGCTTCACCGTTTCAGTAAACACCTGCATGGGCCACTCGCTTTCCTTGCGCGGGATTTCCTTGCCGGTCAGCTTCTCAATCTGCTTGAGCTCCTTTATTTCATCAATGCAGCAAAAGCTGATGGCAACGCCCTCCATGCCCGCCCGGCCCGTCCGGCCAATGCGGTGCACATAGGCCTCCGGCTCGTTGGGCAGGTCGTAATTGAACACATGCGACAGCCCCGCGATATCGATGCCGCGAGCGGCGATATCCGTGGCTACCAGCACGCGCACCCTGCCGGTTTTAAAATCCGCAAGGGCCTGCTGGCGCGCATTCTGGCTTTTGTCGCCATGAATGGCGCGGGCCTGAATGCCCGCGCGCGAAAGCTCGCGCACAACGCGATCCGCCCCATGCTTGGTGCGGGTAAATACCAGCGCGCTATCCACGCCGGGCTGTGTGAGCAGCTTTGCCAATAGCAGCTTCTTATTGGCCTTATCCACCATATACAGGCTTTGCGCAATCTTATCCACCGTGCTGGATACGGGATCCACCTTCACCGTTACGGGCGCGGTAAGAATGCTCAGCGCCAGCTTCTCCACCTCGGTTGGCATCGTGGCTGAAAACAGCAGCGTCTGCCGCTCCCTGGGCAAAAGCGCAATCACCTTTTTCACATCATGGATGAAGCCCATATCCAGCATGCGGTCGGCCTCGTCCAGCACAAAAACCTCCAAATGCTCCAACGCGATATAGCCCTGATGAATTAAATCGTTCAGCCTGCCCGGCGTGGCAACCAGAATATCCACGCCGCGCTTTAGCGCATCCACCTGCGGCTGCTGCCCCACGCCGCCAAAAATAACGCAGGAGCGCAGCGGCAGGTTTTTGCCGTAGCCTTCAAAGTTCTCGTAAATTTGCAGCGCAAGCTCGCGCGTAGGCGTAAGCACAAGGGCGCGAATATTCCGCTTTCCGGAACGCTGCTTGCGTCCGGTATGCAGTCTTTGTAAAATGGGCAGCGCGAACGCCGCGGTTTTTCCCGTTCCCGTCTGGGCGCAGCCCAGCACGTCGCGTCCCGCCAAAACAGGCGGGATCGTTTCACGCTGAATGGGCGTGGGCTCCTCGTAGCCGCAATCCTTCACAGCGCGCAAGAGCGGCTCCATCAGCTCCAATTCGTCAAAATGCATCTTTTCATCCTATCTGTTTCATTTTTTGTCAGTGCCGCACCGGCGCGCGTCCCATGCGCTTTTTGGGCTTGGGCGGCACAAATAAGGGGGTGGGCTTTTTCATGCGTTTCATCCTTTCGGGCATAGCGCTCGGGCGGTTCACGCCGCTTTTAGCATGCCCTGGAAGGGTTAGATGGCATGCACCAGACGCGCCACCCCGGCGGGATTTTCCGCGCCAAAAAACGCCGTGCCCATCACCAGCACCTCAACGCCCGCATCGGTTAAAAGGCGCATGTTTTCGGGCTTAATGCCGCCGTCCGCCTCAATTTCTCCCCGAAAGCCCAGGGCGCGTAGCTCAGATACCTTGTCAAGCACCTCGGGCATGAGCTTTTGCCCGCCAAAGCCGGGCTCCACCGTCATCAGCAGCACCCGGTCGATCAGGTCAAGCTGCTCCTTGAGCGCCTCCACGCCCGTGCCGGGCCGCAGGGACGCGCCCGCCTTGAGCCCGCGCGCGCGAATCTGCCTTAGCGCCCGGGCAAAGTCATTGGCCTCCGCGTGTACGGTGATGATATCCGCTCCCGCGTCCGCAAAGCGATCCACAAAGGGCAGCGGGTCGCTCAGCATGAGGTGCACGTCATACACGGTTTTAACCTCGCGCTTCATCCCCTTGAGGATGTGCGGGCCAAAGGTCAGGTTAGGCACAAAATGCCCGTCCATCACGTCAAAATGTAACTCGTCGCAGCCCGCCTCGCAGGCCATGCGCGCCTCGCGGCCCAAATGCATGGGGTCGGCCGCCAGCACCGAGGGCGACAGTTTAATCATAGCGATTCCTCCAAGCCTCCTGCGCCTTTTTCAGCAGCAGGTGATACCGTTCCAGCCTTGCGGGGCTGATCTCGCCGCTTTTGGCCGCCTCCAGCACGGCGCAGCCCGGCTCGCTAAGGTGATAGCAGGGCGAAAAGCGGCATTCCCCCTCGTAAGGCGCAAATTCGGGATAATACTCCTTTAGCTGGATGGGGTCAAGCCCCTCCCACAGCTCCAGCAGGCTAAAGCCAGGGGTATCCAGCACGCGGTACTCGCCGCTGAAAAGCAGCTCCGCGTGGCGCGTGGTATGGCGGCCCCGGCTGATCTTGCGGCTGATTTCGCCCGTTTGCAGGGAAAGGCCGGTGGCGGCGCTCAAAAGCGTGCTCTTGCCCACGCCGCTTTGCCCCGCCAGGCAGCAAATGCCCGTTTTGAGCAGCTCGCGCAAGCGGTCCAGCCCCTGCCCCGTGCGGGCGCTCACCTCAAGGATGGGCGCGCCCAAACCGCCGTAGTCGCGCCGCACGCTTTCAAACAGGCCGGCGTCCAGGTCGCATTTATTCACCACAAGGGCGGGCTGAATGCCCTGCTTGAGCGCCATCGCAATCAGCGTATCGATCAGCAGATAATCGGGCGCGGGCTGCGGGGCCAGCACCAGCACAATATGGCGTATGTTTGCCACCGGCGGCCTGACCAGCTCGCTTTCGCGGGGCAGGATTTCCTCCACCCAGCCGTGCTCCTCCCCCTCGCCCGGGGTGTAGCGGATGCGGTCGCCCACCATGGGCGTAATGCGCTGCTTGCGGAACTTGCCCTTGGCCCGCAGCACTGCGACGCCGCCGCCTGCGTTTCTGGCGTAATACAGCCCGCCCACGCCCTTTACAATGACGCCCTCGGCGTTTTCCAAACCCGTTCCCTCCTGTGCGCTTTAATGCAGCGTTATGGTTTCCTCTGAATATAAGCCGTCGTCCACATAGACGCGGCAGAGCACATCGCCCTCCACGTTGGAGCTGATGGGAATCAGCATGGGCGCGCCGCTTCCGGCGGCCACAACGCCCTCATATTCAGTGTATTCCTGCTCGTTCACCACCAGCGCCACCCGCAAAACGCGCTCATTTGCGGCGACGGGCAGGCTCAGGCTAAGCTCGCCCTGATACGGCTCGCTTTCAATGCCCACGGTAAGCGTTACGGGCGCGTCCAGCACAGCCATCGTGCCCGCGGCGGGGCTCTGGCTCACCACCAGGCCCACCTTATCCTCCTCGCTTACCTCCACATACACAAGGGAGCCCTCCACCAGGTCGCTGTCATGCAGCCGCGCTACCGCCTCCTCGCGGTAAATGCCTGTGACCTCCGGCACCATGGTGCTGCCGCCTGAAACCGTCAGCTCCACCGTTTGCCCCAGGGTAAAGCTTTGCCCCTGCTGCGGGTTTTGCTCCAGCACCGTTCCCTCCGGCGAGCCCGACACCGTTTTGATAATCACCACATTGCCAAAGCCGCGCTCCTTGAGCCTTGCGGCCGCGTCCTCGTAGCCAAGGCCCGTCATATCCGGCGTAACGGCGTTTGCGGGCCCCAGGCTTACCGCCGCCAGCAGGCTGTCGCCCTTCTCCATCTGCGTATTCGCTTCCGGAATCTGCGAAATCACCATACCGGCCGGCACGCTGTCATGGTTGATATCCGTCTGCTGCCAATTGAGGCCCTCCCGGCGGGCCATGGCCTGCGCGTCGCCTACGCTCAGGCCCACCACATCCGGCGCGATGGCGCTGCGGCTCACGCGGGTGTACACCTGTATCACGCCCAGCGTAAGCAGGGCCAGCACAGCAGCCGCCGCCAGCACGGAAAGCGCCGTTCGCGCAATTTTGTTTCTCCGGCGCACAGGCTTGCGCCGCGCGGTTTGCGCAATTCTGCGCCCGCTCTCCTGCCGCGTCTGGGGGCTTACCTCCCGCAAGCGCTGGGCGGCGGGCTGCTTGCCAACGGGCGTGCGGCGATCCGTTGTGCCCGTCACTTCGGCAAGGTTCAGCCGTCCGTCCTTTGCCTTCATCAGCGCGTCGGCCATTTCCCGCGCGCTTTGGAAGCGTTTCTTGGGATCCTTTTCCAGCGCCTTCATCACAACGGCCACAACCGCGGGCGGCGTTTCGGGCGCATAATCGGTAATGGGCGGCGGCGGATCCTTCACGTGCTGCATCGCCACGGCGACCGGCGTATCGCCCACAAAGGGCACGCGGCCGGTGAGCATTTCATACATAACCACGCCCGTTGAATAAATATCGCTGGTGGCCTCCACCACGCTGCCCGTGGCCTGCTCGGGAGATGAGTAATGCACCGAGCCTACCACCGTATCGCCCTTGGAAATGGTAAAGGCGTTTGTCATGCGGGCGATGCCGAAATCCGACACCTTCACATGCCCGTCCGCATGGATGAGCACGTTCTGCGGCTTAATGTCCCGGTGGATGATGCCGTTGTCATGCGCATGCTGCAAGGCGCTCAGGATTCGCACGGCGATTTGGATGGCGGTCTGGTAATTCAAACGGCCCTTCTGGCGGATTACGTCTTTAAGCGTATTGCCGTTGACGTATTCCAATACCAGGTAACGGTATTCGCCCTCCACGCCCACGTCGAGCAGATTCACCAAATTGTGGTGCGACATCAGGCTGGCGGCCTGCGCCTCGCGCTGGAAGCGCTCCAGAAACTCCTTATCGCTGTTGTATTCGCTTTTCAGGATTTTTACCGCCACGCTGTGGCCCGTGCGCACGTCCACCGCCCGGTAGACCAGCGACATGCCGCCCTGGCCGATAAAATCCTCCAGCTTGTACCTTTCGGCAAACACCATGCCCTTCATCATTGCGCAGCCACCTCCGTGACACGGCAAAGGATGAAGGAGATATTGTCCGTTCCCCCGGCCTCCAGCGCCAGGGCCAGCAGGCGGTCGGCAGCCGCCTCGTCGCTTTCGCTTTCCAAAAGCACGCTTTCAAGCTGGCCGTCGCTTACCATGTTGTACAGCCCATCCGAGCAGATCAGCCACACATCGTCCTGCCGCTTGGTTTCCAACAGCACATCCGCCGTAACAACGGGATCCACGCCAACCGCGCGGGTAATCACGTTTCGGTAGGGATGGTTGCGCGCCATCTCCTCCGTAATCACATTGTTGCGCAGCAGTTCCGCCACGATGCTGTGATCCTGCGTAATCTGCGTAAGCACGCCGTCGCGCAGGCGGTAAGCGCGGCTGTCGCCCACGTGAGCCAGCAGCACGCGCTCTCCATCCTCCCAAAGCAGCGTCACGGTGGTGCCCATGCCGCTCAAAGCGTTATCATGCTTAGCCATGTCAAAGATACGACGGTTGGCTGCCTCGATGCCCATTTCCAGGGCGCGCTGTTCCGGCCGCTTGCCATGCAGCGCGTTTTTGAGCACCTGCACCGCAATGCGGCTGGCCGTTTCGCCGCCCTTATGGCCGCCCATGCCGTCCGCCACGCCGTAAACGCCCTCGTCCACAAGCAGGCTGTCCTGGTTGCTGGCGCGCACTAACCCCTGATGGGTTCTTTGGCAAATCCGCATCGTATCTCCCTCCATTACTGCTTGTGTAGCTGCCTCCTGCGCAGTTGGCCGCACGCGCCGCCGATATCCGCGCCCATTTCCCTGCGCACAGTGGCGGAGATGTGCTCCTCCTCAAGCGTTTCCAGGAACGCCCGCACCGCCTGCGGCGAGGCGGGCGCCAGGCTGCGCTCGTCCACATGGTTCAGCGGAATCAGGTTTACATGGCATTGCAGGTCGCGAAGCAGCCTTGCCAGCTCCCGCGCGTGTTCCGGGCGGCTGTTGAGCCGATCGATCAGCGCGTACTCAAACACCACGCGCCGGCCTGTTTGCGCCACATAAGCGCGCACCGCCTGCATAAGGGCCCCCATGGGGTAGCGCTGCGCCACAGGCATGATCTGCCGCCGTATTGCGTCGTTGGGCGCATGCAGCGAGATGCTTAGCGTCACGGGCAGGCCCTCGTCCTTCAGCCGCAAAATCTGCGGAACCAGCCCGCAGGTGGACAGCGACACGTTGCGAAGGCTGATGTTGAGCCCCTCCGCATCGTTCACCAGGCACAGAAAGCGCACCGTCTGCTCATAGTTATCCAGCGGCTCGCCGCTGCCCATGAGCACGATATGCCCCACCTTGCCCTTTTCGCCCAGAAAGCGGTTGGCAAGCAGCACCTCCGCAAGCATTTCTCCCGCGCTCAGGCTGCGCACGCAGCCCTCCAGGGTGCTCGCGCAAAAGGCGCAGCCCATTTTGCAGCCAACCTGCGTGGAAATGCACAGCGAGTAGCCGTAATGATAATGCATCAATACGCCCTCGATGAGGTTCCCGTCCCAGCAGGCAAACAGGAACTTGACCGTATCGTCCTTTTGCGAGGGAAACGCCTGATGGAGCGCCATGGGCAAATCCAGGCAGCTTTCGGAAAGCCAGGCGCGCAGCGCGGCGGGCACGTTGCCCATGCCTTCAAACGGAACGCCCTTGTGCAGCCACGTAAAGATCTGCCTGGCGCGAAAGGCGGGCTGGCCCAGCTCCCCAAGGTAGCCTTGCAGCTCCTCCCGGGTCATATCCAGCAGAATGCGCTTTGCTTCCATCAGCGCACCCTCCGCATCCGCGCGATGAAGAAGCCCTCCACCCCGTCGCGGCAGCCAAGCAGCTGCAGGCCGTCCGGCGTTTGCAGCTTGCGCAGCTCCTCCGGGAAGCTGAGCGGAAGCGGCTCCATGACAAAATTGGGATGGTTTTGCAGGAAGGAACGCACCTGTAGGGCGTTTTCCTCCGGCAGGATGGAGCAGGTGCTGTACACCAGCGTGCCGCCCGGCCGCACATAGCGGCTGACCATTTCCAGCAGACGCTTTTGCGTATCCACAATGGCGGGGATATCCTCCGGCTTCAGCCTAAGCTTGATATCCGGCTTTTGCGCCAGCACGCCCAGGCCAGCGCAGGGCGCGTCCAGCAAAACGCCGTCCAGCATGCCGTCCAAATCGGCGCGGTAGTCGCATGCGTCGCGCACGGAAATGCGCAGATTGTCCAATCCCAGCCTGCGGCGCACCCCTTCCAGAAGTTGCGCGCGTTTCTCATGCAGCTCCCAGGCATATACGCGGCCCGTTAGCTGCATGCTCTCGCACAGATAGGCCGCCTTGCCGCCGGGCGCGGCGCACGCGTCCAGCAGCTTCATGCCGGGCTTTGCCTGCATGGCCTCCGCCGCCAGCATGCTGCTTTGCCCCTGAATGGAAAACAGGCCCACGCGGTAGTCGTTATCAAAAGCAATCTCCGCCGCGCCGTACACCAGCCACGCATGGGGCGCAAGCCCGCGCTCCACGCGCCAGGCTTTTTTCTCGAGCAGCTTTTCAAATTCCGCGTCCGTAAGCCGGGCCAGGTTGGGCCGCACCACGATGGGATGCTCCTGCTCGCGGTAGAGAATGACACGCTCGGCTTCCTGCTCGCCATAAGCGTCAATCAGCGTTTTCACAAGCCAGGCGGGCATGCTGCCCATCACGCTCAGGTACGCTTCCAGCCCATCCTCGCGCCTGGGCCACCTAATCTTCTCCTTGCCGCGGGACAGGTTGCGCAGCACCGCGTTGATAAACCCGCTGGCGGCCTCCATATGCAAAGCCTTGACCAGCTTGACCCCCTCGTCCACGGCCGCGCTGTCCGGCACGCGATCCAAAAACAGAATTTGATACGCGCCCATGCGCAGGATATCGCGCTGCACATCGTCCCTGACGGGATGATCCATCAGTTGATCCAGCGCATAATCAATCCGGGTTTCATTTTCCAGCGTGCCGTATACGATGCCCGTCGCCAGCCTGCGGTCCTCCGGCCTCAAATGCGCGCCGCGAAGCCGCGCGTCCAGCGCCAGGGACGCATACGCGCCGCCCCTATGCACATCCGTGAGCACATCCAGCGCCACGCGGCGCGCGCCCGGGCCCTGCAAGGGCCGCGCCTGCTGCCCTTGTCGGGCGCCCACAGGCCTTCCATAGCGCCTTTCCGCGCCCTGCGAAGAACGTGGCCCGCGCTCCTGCCGTCCTGCGGCGGGCGCGCGGCCCGCGCGTTTCGTCTGCTCTTTCATCATAAGCGCACCTCGTTCAGCATGGTTCCTTCCGCAATGGGATGGCCCAGCAGGAAGGCGCGCGCGTCCATGCGCCTGGCGTTGGGAGCCTGCACCTCGCACAGCTCAACCGCGCCGTCCGCCGTGGCAATCACCAGCCCGTCCCGCCTGTCCGCGCTAAGCACCTTTCCGGCGGGCGCGCCGGGCTCGCCCTTCGCGGGCGCGGCGCTCCATACCTTCAAAACGCCCTGCGCAAGCTCCGCAAACGCACACGGCCACGGGCACATGGCCCTTACGCGCAGCAGGCATTTTTCCGTGCCTTCCTCAAAGCGCAGCCGCCCCATTTCCTTATCCACCTTGGGATCGTAGGTGCTTTGGCTCTCGTCCTGCTTTTCGCGGGGGCAATCGCCCGCCTCCAGGCGGCGCAGGGTTTCAATCAGCAGCTCCGCGCCGGTGTGGGAAAGCCTCTCCGTCAGCGTGCCCGCGGTATCTCCGGAGCCGATGGGCGTTTCGGCCTTCAGCAGCATATCGCCCGTATCCAGGCCCTTATCGGTAAACATGGTGGTTACGCCCGTTACCTTGTCGCCGCATAATATGGCCCACTGGATGGGCGCGGCCCCCCGGTGCCTGGGCAAAAGCGAGGCATGCACGTTCACCGTGCCAAGCTTTGGCACGGCTAGCACCTCCTCGGAAAGGATCTGCCCAAAAGCGGCGGTTACGCATACGTCCGGCGCCAGGCTGCGCAGGGGTTCCAGCCCGTCCAACCGGATCTTTACCGGCTGGTACACGGCCACGCCGTGCTTGAGGGCCAGCTCCTTTACCGGGCTCATCTGCACCTTGCCGCCCCGCCCCTTGGGCCTATCCGGCTGGGTGAATACGCCCACTACCTCATACCCCGCGTCAAACAGGGCCTGAAGCGAAGGAACGGCAAAATCCGGCGTTCCCATAAAAACAACCCTCATTCCTCCGCCTCCCCTTCCTCATCTTCCTCGTCAGGAAAGATTTCGCGCTCCATCTTATCCACGTACAGCGTGCCGTCCAGGTGATCCAGCTCATGGCAGAACGCACGGGCCAGGAAGCCCTCCGCGGTTACCTCATAGGTTTCTCCGCGGTTATTCTGCGCGCGCACCGTCACCTTATTGGGGCGGGTTACCACGCCGGAACGCCCCGGCACGCTCAGGCAGGCCTCCGGCCCCGTCTGCTCGCCCTCGGAGGCGATAATCTCCGGGTTTACCATTTCATAAAGCCCCTCGCCAATATCCACCACC
>JALEIQ010000050.1 GCA_022769795.1 Clostridiales bacterium | reverse complement strand
CCTCGGTAGTAACGGTGAAGCCCTGGGGAACGGGCATGCCAAGGTTGGTCATTTCAGCCAGGTTGGCGCCCTTGCCGCCAAGCAGCTCGCGCATGTTGGCGTTACCCTCTTTGAACAGGTATACATACTTCGTCATAGGGTTTACTTTCCTCCTCGTTCATTTGGTGAGGACGAACCACCGGCGGAATCCCTCCCCAATGCTCATCCTTCCTCTTAACTGATTTAGTATACACGTATCTGGATGAAATTTCAATATCCATTTTGGCATATATGGGAGGAATTATGCATAAGGGGGGCAACAAACGGCCAGGAAAAGAAAGAAAAGGTCGTTTTTGCACTGAAAACCGGTATATGCTATAATAAGGCGGCTTCAGGCGCGGCCTGGTTCCGTATGGAAAGAGAGCCCGCTGGGAAAAGCTACATTGGCAGGCATGGGGGTGAGAGCGTTGGCGATTCCATACAGCCGCACCATCATCGGCGGCATACCCTGGTACAGCGTGCTGATTGTAACGGGGATTCTTTTGGCCGTTTTGCTGGCGGAACGCGAGGAAAAGCGGCTTGGGTTGCCTAAGGATACGGCGATTGACCTGGCGCTTATCGTGGTGCCGTGCGGCATCATCGGGGCCAGGCTGTATTATGTGGCCATGACCTGGGAGCTCTTTCGCCATAACCCCATCTCCATTCTGTATGTCTGGCAGGGCGGCATTGCCATTTACGGCGGGGTGATTGGCGGCGCGCTGGGGGCGTGGGTATATGCCAGGAGCAAAAAGCTTTCGTTCCTGAGGCTTGCTGATATCGTGGCGCCGGGGCTGCTGCTGGCGCAGGCCATTGGCCGGTGGGGCAATTACTTTAACATGGAGGCTTACGGCCCCGAAATCGGCAATCCGCTGTTTCAATTCTTTCCGCTTGGCGTGCTGGTTTCCGCGGAAGGCGGGTATGTGTGGCACATGGCCACCTTCTTTTACGAATCGATGTGGAACCTGGCCGGTTTCTGCGCGCTGTGGCTTATCAGAAAGCGCCAGCGCGGGGCCGGCAGTCTGTTTTGCTGGTATTTGCTTATTTATGGCAGCGGGCGTTTTGTGATTGAGCAGCTTCGTGAGGATAGCCTGTATTTGGGCGGGCTGCGCGTATCGCAGTACCTGAGCCTGGCGCTGTGCGCGCTGGCGGCGGGCGTGCTGCTATGGCGCGCGTCGCGTGGCGACAAGCGTTGGTTTGCCGTTGTGCTTGGCTGCCTGGCCGCGTGGCTGGCGCGCTGGGCCTGCTTGGAAAGGCTTGGCCTGTACGCCCTGCTGTGCGTCGCGGCGCTGGCGGCCGTGCTGTGGCTAGCGCGGCGCAAGGGCGCGCTTGTGTGGCTGCTGTGCACGGCGGCTGCGCTGGATGGCCTGGGGGTGCTGGCCGCTTGGCTGGGCGCGCCGTTTTCCGCCGGGTTTGCCGTTTGCCTGCACGCGCTGCTGTGCAGCGTGAGCTTGCCGGGGTATGTAGCTGCGCTGGCCCTGGACGGCATACCAATGCGGCACAAATGATGGGAGGAACCAGCATATGCCGGTGGGAGTCCTGAAAAATACGCTGTATGGGCTTGCCCTGCCAGTGGCGGGAAAGCGCTGTCAGTGGCGGGAAGCGGGCGCGGAAACGCGCGACGGGGAAGTTTTACGGGCGCTTCATAAAAGGCGCGTTGTGGGAGCGTGCGTCCAGCGATTTGAAAAAGGCAGGCTCACGGAGTGCCTCTGCGTTGGGTATGCGGGACTGGAACCCGAAAGGCGCGTCATAACGGCTGCTACGGTGTTTCGCACCGCATCGATAGCCAAAATGGTGAGCGCGCTGCTGGTGTTCCGGCTGCAAACGCTGGGGCGGCTGCATGTGCGGAAGGATATTTCCGATCTGGCGGGGTACGCAATTCGCAATCCGCGCTATCCTGACGCGCCCATTACGCTGGGAATGCTGTTGTCCCATACCTCCGGCATTGTGGATTCGCCCGCCTATTTTGCGGCCTTTGATAAGGGAACGCCGCTTGCCGGATTGATAGAGGACGGGGAAATGTTCGGCGAAACGCTGCCGGGCACGCGCTTTCGCTACAGCAATCTGGCGGCGGGCATGACGGCCTGCCTGCTGGAAAGCCGTTTTGGCGTCAGCTTTGAGGCGCTTGCGCAGCGGGAGCTGTTCGCACCGCTGGGCGTTCGGGCAACGTTTGATATTTCCACGCTGGATGCGCGCGAAACGGCGGACGCCTATCGCGTGTTGCCCGCAAACCGCGCCTTTGACGCGGCGGCGCGTATCCGCGCGGCTGCGCCCCTGAGGGAGCCCGACCCGCAGCGCCGTTACCTGCTGGCTTCGGGCGGCCTGTTCCTGTCCGCGCCCGAGCTGGCGCGCCTCGCGGTTGCGGCCGCGACGGGCGCGGACGGCTTTTTCGATGCGGAAAGCCTGGCGCAAATGCGCACGCCCATCGCCGGATGGCCGGATCAGAGTGTGCGCATGCGGCATGGCATGGGGCTTTTGTGCCTGGAGGACAGCCGCATATGCGCCCGAACCCTCTGGGGGCATCAGGGGTTTGCCTATGGCGCGGTAAACGGCGTGTTTTTTGATGAACAGGGCAGCGGGTTCGCCATGCTCAACAGCGGGTGCAGCGAGCAGCGCACTGGCCATTTGGCCCTGATTAACCGGGATTTGATCGCGCGGCTGATGAAGTAACGGGGGCGGAAACCAATGAAGGATACGGTATGCGAGATTGCGGAGGACAAGCGCGGCGCGTTGGTAACGTTTGAGGACGGAGAAACCCTGTGGTTCAGCCGGGACGCATGGCGCGAGCACGCGCCCATTTCCATTGGCGCGGAGGAGGATGTGGACGGGCTAAAGGTCTGGCTGCTTCCCCGGCAGTACCCCGAGGCGCTCAACTACGCCGTGAGCCTGTTGGCCGTGCGGGCACGCGCCAGCGGAGAAATCCGGCAGAAGCTGCGCCAGCGCCGCTATATGGACGATACGATTGAAATGGTGGAATACAAGCTGGAAAAGGAAAAGCTGCTGGATGATGAAGCCTTTGCGCGCGAATGGGCCGCCTCCTGCGCCCGGCGGCAGATGGGCAAAAGCCGAATCTTGCAGGAGCTGCGGCGCAAGGGGATTTCCCGGGAGCTGTGCGAGCAGGCGCTTGAGGAGCTGGATGGCGAGGAGAGCGGCGCGGCGGCTGTTGCGCTGGCGGCAAAGCTTTTGCGGCGCTATGCCAAGGAGCCCGATCAGCGCAAGGCCATGGGCAAGCTGCTATCCGCCATGGCGCGCCGGGGATATGGCTATGAGGAGTCGCGCCGGGCTGTGGAAGCCGCGCTGGACGAGATAGAGGAGGCCTAAAAGCGGGCCTCGTGGATACCAAAGGAGAAATGACATGAACATTCGAATCGCAACGCCCGCCGATGCGGAACGGCTGCTAAGCATCTATGCGCCGTATGTGACCCAAACGGCGATTACGTTTGAATATACGGTGCCCACCATTGAGGATTTTGCGGGCAGAATCGCAAACACGCTGCTGAAATATCCCTATCTGGCGGCGGAGCAGGATGGGCAGCTCCTTGGCTATGCGTATGCGGGCTGCTTTCATGCGCGCGCGGCCTACGATTGGGCGGTTGAAACATCTATCTATGTGGATTGGGAGAACAAAGGAAAGGGCATTGGCGGAAGGCTGCATAGCGCGCTTGAAGCCGCGCTGAGGGAGCAGGGAATCCTGAATATGAATGCGTGCATCGCCTATCCGGAGGCCGAGGACACATATTTGACCAAAAACAGCGTGGAATTTCATGCGCATATGGGCTATCGCTGGGTGGGGCGGTTCCGCCAGTGCGGATATAAATTTGGCCGGTGGTACGATATGGTCTGGATGGAAAAGCACATTGGGGAGCATGGCCCCAATCAGCCGCCGCCGAAACCCTTTGCCGTGATGCGCGCCAAATAGACAAAAATGCGGACGGCCATACAAAGCCGTCCGTGAGCAATGCCGCAAGGCTGCCGGTGATTCAAGAGTATTTTTCTACATGGCGACGAATGGCGGCAAAGGTTTCGTCGCTCAGGTCGTGCTCGATTTTGCAGGCGTCGGCCTGGGCCACCTCCTCGCTTACGCCAAGGCGGATTAAAAAGCTGGAAAGCAGGTTGTGGCGTTCAAGAATAGGCTTGGCAATAGCCTCGCCCCGCTCGGTAAGGGTGATGCGGTTATCGTCGCCCATCAAAATATAGCCGTTTTCGCGCAGGCGCTTCATGGCAAAGCTTACGGAGGGCTTGGTAACGTTCAGCCGCGCGGCGATATCCACCGACCGGGCGGAGCCGTTTTCCTCGCAAAGCATCAAAATAGCCTCGAGGTAATCCTCGGCAGACTCGTGGATATTCATAGAAAAGACCTCCTTTTCATAATCGTAGCATATTTTTCAATGGAAAACAACTGCTGGCAAATGCCGTCATGTTGACAGAAAACCGGCGATAGGATAGAATGAACTTCCATGTTCATGAGGCGAAGCAAGCGGAGGTGCGTAACGGCATGGAACTGGTGCTCATTGCCATCGGCCTTTCTATGGATGCTTTTGCGGTGGCGCTGTGCAAGGGCTTGAGTATGAGGCGCATTCATTACGGGCAAGCATTGGTGATCGCGCTGTTCTTTGGCGTTTTCCAGGGAATTATGCCTCTGATTGGCTGGTTTTTGGGCACGCAATTTGCCGCGTACATCACGCCGGTGGATCACTGGGTCGCTTTTGCGCTGCTTGCCTATATCGGCGGCAAGATGATCTGGGACGCGCTGCATGAAAGCAACGAGGGCGCTGCCTGCGAAGTGGATCAGCGCCTGGACATAAAGGAGCTTTTCATCATGGCGGTGGCCACCAGCATCGATGCGCTGGCCGTTGGCATCACCTTTGCCTTTTTGCAGGTGGATATCCTCCCGGCGGTGCTTTTGATCGCCGGCATCACCTTTGGGCTTTCCTTCATTGGCGTGGTGATTGGCAACCGCTTTGGCAACCGTTTCCAAAGAAAGGCGGAAATCGCGGGAGGCGTGGTGCTGATCTTGATCGGCATTAAAATCCTGCTTGAGCATTTGGGCGTGCTATGAGGGGTCCTCCTCGTCCCCGGCGGGACTATCAAAGCAGGGCGTGAACCAGTCGGTATCCTTCAGGGCCGCAAGCTGCTCGCGGGAAATAACGGTGTTGGTGCCTAGACAGGCGTTGCAGCGATAGCCGCATTCCGGGCACACGCAGGTCATGCGCTCGGTTTCGGATTGAATCATATACGTTTCGCAATGCGGACAGCCACAGCGCATAGCAACGTCACCTCCCAGTATGGAATGCAGATATTGTAGCACAGCCGGGCGGGAAACGCAAAACAAAAGACGGCGCGGGAAGGGGAAAGAAAGATGCGAAAAAAAGGAGCGCTGCTGATACTCTTGGCGATGGCGTTATTAACGCTTGGCGGTTGCAAGCAGAATCCTAGTGAGGAAAAGCTGTTTTCAAAGCTGATTGGCCGCTTTGAAAGCGCCGGGTATGAATGCGCGCTTACAAAGCTGGAGGAAAGCGACCCCGAACGCGACGTGCCGATTTATAACGCGAGCGTATGGCACAGGCTGATGGCGGACGGGGAGGAAATCCTAGTTTACTTTGACGAGAGCAACCGCGCGGATTATCTTTCCGGCTTGATTGATGAAGAAAAATACGGATATGTTACCCGCTTTGGATTGCGCTTTGTGCTTGTGTACCAGGGCGATGACGCGGACGTGCTCAAGGTGCTGGAAAGCCTTCAGGACGCAGCATAAGGCTTTGGAACGATGGCCCGGGGCCGCGGTTTGCCGCCGTCAAAACAAGAAATGTAAATAGACTCAGTGCCAGCCCATCGATTGGGGCTGGCACCTGCTTTTCTGAAAGCGGCTCGCGCCGCGATTGGTTGCGCCTCCGTCAGCGCACGCGCTGATCTCCCCAGAAGAACAGCGCAACCGTGCCGGGGCCGGTATGGCTGCCGATGGTGGTGCCCACGCTGTAAATCTGCACCTTGCCGTTCAGCTTTGGAAAGCGTTCCTCCACCAAACGGGCCACGGCCTGCGCGTCCTCCATGCAATCGGAGTTGGAAATATAGCATTTGCCGCTGTAATCAAGCCCGTCCTGCGCGTGTTCGGCCATCCGATCCACAATTTCGCGGATAACCTTGCTTTTGCCGCGAATTTTGAAGCGGGGAATCAGGCGGCCCAAATCGTCCATGTTGAGCAGGGGGCAGATTTTCAGCACCGTGCCAAACCAGCCGCTGGCCTTGGAAATGCGGCCGCCCTTCACATAGAACGTCAAATCCGTGGAGAAGAACCAGTGATGCAGCTTAAGCTTGTTTTCTTCCGCCCAATGGTATACTTCCTCCAGGGTTTTGCCCTCGTCGCGCAAATCGGCCAGCTTGTCCATGAAAAGACCGTAGCCGGAGGAGGCCCCCAGGGAATCGACAATGTAAATGGAACGCTCGGGAAATTTGGCCTTGAGCTCGTCCCGGGCGATACAGGCGGAGTTGCTCACGCCGGAAATGCCGCTGGACAGGCTTACGTGCAGAATATCCAGCCCCTGCTCCAAAAACGAGGTGAAATAGCGGATAAACTCGTCCGCGTTCACCTGGGAGGTGCGGGTTTCCGCACCGTTGGCCATGGCGTGATAGAATTTATCAAAGGGCATGGATTTGCCCAGATCGTCATCGTAGGTCACGCCGTCAAGCATGTAATGGAAGCAGATGTAGTGGATGTTGCGCGATTGGAAATGCTCCTCGCTGAGGTCGGCGGTGGAGCAGCAGCTCAGTACGTAATTACTCATAGAGGATTCACTCTCTTTCTGTATCCTGCGGCTGAACGAGGCGCCCAAAGGAAACGTCAGGCCGTACTTTTAGTATTTTCGGCCTGTTAAAGAAAATTCCTGCTATTCACCGTCATATTCTACCTGGGTTAATTCCAGCCCGCAGGCGGGCGCGGTAACGCCCAGAGCCAGGCGGTCGCCGGTATCCAGCGCGCGCTGGAAGGCGGAGGCGTCCAGCCGGCCCATGCCTATATCCAGCATGGTACCCGCGATAATGCGCACCATATTGTACAAAAACGCATTGCCGCGCACGGTGAGGGTAAGCATGCAGCCGCTTTGGGCAAGGCTTATCTCGCTCAGGGTGCGAACGGTGGTTTTGGCCGTTCCGCCCGACGCCTGGAAGGCCGCGAAATCATGCGTGCCAAGCAGGCATTGCAGGCTTTGGCGCATGCGCTCCACATCCAGCGCCTGGGGCACATGGGCGGTAAGGTCGCGCAGGAGGGCGCTGGCATGCGGCGCGTTGTGCACGCGGTAGGTATAGCGCTTGCCACGCGCGTCAAACCGCGCGTGAAAATCGGAGGGTACGGCGCGGCCCGCCAGCACGCGGATATCGCGCGGAAGGCAGGTGTTGAGCGCAAAGGGGTATTTCTCCGGCGGGATACGGCTGAAGGTGTCAAAGTGCGCCCGCTGGCCCATGGCGTGCACGCCCGCGTCGGTACGGCTGGCTCCCGTTACGCGGATGGATTCGCCGGTAAGCTTCCAAAGCGCTTCTTCCACGCGCTGCTGTACGGCCACGGCGTTTTCCTGCAGCTGCCAGCCCGCGTAGGCGGTGCCGTCATAGCTGATGGTGAGCAAAACGCGATGCGTGCCTTCGGGCGGCGCTTCCCGGATAATGGGCGGAAGACTGCTCATTTGATCCACATCCCGCAAAGAATGGTCACAACCAGGGCGCCCACGGTAATAAGCAGAGCGTACAAATCAATCTTGGCGTACTTGAGCACGCGCAGGCGGGTGCGGCCCTCGCCGCCGTGGTAGCAGCGCGCCTCCATGGCCATGGCCAAATCGCCAGCCCGGCGGAACGCGCTTACAAACAGCGGCACCAGCAGCGGAATCATCGCCTTCGCGCGCTTGATAAGGTTGCCGCTCTCAAAGTCGGCTCCGCGCGCCATCTGGGCCTTCATAATCTTATCGGCCTCCTCAATAAGCGTGGGGATGAAGCGCAGGGCGATGGTCATCATCATAGCCAGCTCGTGGGCGGGAAAATGAATGACCTTCAGGGGCTTCAGGAGCATTTCAATGCCGTCGCTCAGGGCCACGGGCGAGGTGGTAAGCGTGAGGATGGACGTGCCCGCCACCAGGAAAATCAGCCTCATGCTGAAATGCACCGCCGTGATGAAGCCCTCCCGCGTAACGCGCAGAACCCCCCACTGAATCCAGACGGTTGTGCCGCTGGAAAAAAACAGGTTGAGCACAAACGTTAAAATCAGCAGAAAGCGCAGGGGCTTCACGGATTTTAGCAGCCGCTTTGGCGTAAGCCCGGACAGCTTGGATACCGCCAGCAGGTAGACTAGCGGGATCACATACCATATGGGGCTTGCGACGCAGAAGATAATGGCGATATAGAAAATGGTGAGGATGATCTTTGTGCGGGGATCCAGGCGATGGACAACCGTGTTGCCAGGCATGTACTGGCCAAGGGTGATATCTCTGAGCATCAGGCGTTCTCCTTTCCGGCCAGCCTGAGGATGGCGTCGCGCACCTCGGATAGCGTGTACAGGTCGTCCGGCAGGGAAAAGCCCTCGGCAATCAGCGCGTGGGTGAGCTCCGCAGCCTGAGGCACGCCAAGCCCGATGGAGCGCAGCGCGTCCTGCCGGAGAAACACCTCTCGCGGAGAGCCCGTCATCACCAGCTCGCCACGGCTCATTACCACAAGGCGCGTGGCAAGCGTGGAAATATCATCCATGCTGTGGCTTACCATAATAACGGTCAGGCCGCCCGCCGCGTGAAGCTCCCGGATCATGGTAAGGATGCTGCGCCGCCCCGCAGGGTCGAGCCCGGCGGTGGGCTCGTCCAAAATGAGCACTTTGGGCTGCATGGCCAAAACGCCCGCGATGGCTACGCGGCGCATCTGCCCGCCGCTGAGCTCAAAGGGGGAACGCTCCGCCATGGTTTCGTAATCCAGGCCCACGCGCCGCATGGCGGCGCGTACACGCTCGTCGGTTTCCGCGGCGGAAAGGCCCATGTTTTTGGGCCCAAAGGCGATATCCTTGGCCACGGTTTCCTCAAACAACTGGTATTCCGGGTACTGGAACACCAGCCCCACCTTTTTGCGAACCTCCAAAAGGCTTACGCCCTTTTCGGAAAGATCAAGGCCGTCCACCACCACGCGGCCGGAGGTGGGCTTCACCAGGCCGTTCAAGTGCTGCACCAGCGTGGTTTTGCCGCTGCCCGTGTGGCCCAAAAGGCCGATGAACTCGCCGTCCTCAATGGTCAGGCTCACGTCATGCAGGGCCGTGGCGGCAAAGGGGCTGCCGGGCATATAGGTATGGGTGAGATGCTCTACTTGGATGGGCATAGCGCTTTTTTCAGCTCCTTTACCATATCGGCTACCGTAAGCACGCCCGCGGGCAGGGACATGCCGCGCGCGTTAAGCTGCATGGCCAGATCGGCCATAGGGGGCACGTCCAGCCCAAGCGCCTTGATTTCCTCCACATGGGAAAACACCTCGGCGGGAGTGCCGTCCAGCGCCACACGGCCCTTGTCCAGCACCACCACGCGATCCGCCGTCGCCGCTTCCTCCATAAAATGCGTAATCCACACGACGGTCATGCCCTGTTCGCGGTTGAGCTTGCGCACGGTATTGAGCACATCGGCGCGGCCGGAGGGATCCAGCATGGCGGTGGCCTCGTCCAGAATCATCACTTCGGGCTGCATAGCTAGCACGCCGGCCACGGCCACGCGCTGCTTTTGCCCGCCGCTGAGCATGTGCGGGGCAAAGCTGGCACGCTCGGTCATGCGCACGGCGGCCAGCGCCCTATCAATGCGGGGAATCATTTCCTCCTGGGGTACGCCCAGGTTTTCCAGGCCGAAGGCCACGTCCTCGCGCACCACATTGGCAACGATCTGGTTATCCGGGTTCTGGAACACCATGCCCGCGTGGCGGCGCACGTTCCAGACCTCCTCCTCGGCGGCGGTATCCAGGCCGCATACCAGCACGCGGCCCTCCGTGGGCAGAAAGAGGGCGTTCATGAGCTTGGCAAGCGTGCTTTTGCCGCTGCCGTTATGCCCCAAAACCGCCACAAACGAGCCCTTTTCGATCTCCAGGCTCACATGATTCACAGCCAAACGGCTGTCCTCGTCATATTGATAGCAAACGTCCTGCGTTTGCATGGGGGATACCTGGTTTTGTGTCTGCATGGAACGCTCCTTATCCGTATTAGTGGGGCAGCAGGGCTTCGTCAACGCCGCAAAGAAGCTGCGGATCATTTTGGCGCGCCCAGGCAACGGCGCTCAGCCTGTCCTGCTCAAGCTGCTTGATAAGCCCCTCCAGCGAGTCAAATGTGATTTCCGGCCTGAGAAAGGCGCGATACCGCAGCGTAAGCCGCCTTCCGTACAGGTCGTGATGCGGATACCCCAGCAGGTGGGCCTCCACGGTGGGCGTTCCCTCCGGCACAGTGGGGTGCCGCCCCTGGTTCAAAATGCACACATAGCGGCGCCCCTCTCCCAGTACCTCCGCTATGCCGATGTAAACGCCCTCCCGGGGCCAATCGCGGCTTTGCGGGTTATAGGCGATGTTGGCGGTGGGAAAGCCCAGGCGGCTGCCCAGACGCTTGCCGCGCACCACCTGCCCCTGAAGGGTAAAGCCGGGGATGTTCATGGGCAGGCTCCTTTCTGCTGGGAAATGTCAAAAGCGTGAGTATTATACTGCATAAGAAGAAGAAACGCAAATGAAAATGCAGCTTGCCTCAACGCGGGGGGCTATTGTATAATAAACTTGATTTTATGCGCCCGTGTGAGGCATGCGCGGGCTATGACAACGAAAGGGACGAGAAAACAAATGCGCAAAGCGATTCTTTCCGCGATGAGTGTGGTATTGGCAGTATTGGTGGCGGGCTTGGCCTTCGTTATTCCGTCGGGCGCGATTACCGAGGACGCGCAGGCCCGCTATAACGAGGCCGTGGACGGCGAGGAGGGTATTTGGGACGAGGAGGCCGCGCTGCCCAAGCCCGCCGCGGTGCTGGCCAACGCCGTATTCAGCGATATTTTGCCCTCCGCGAACGTGGAGGCGCTGCCGGCGGATTTGTTTGCGCCCGGCAGCACGCCCAAGAGCGAGAACTTTACCGAGAACGGCTACCGAGACGATACCATCATTGTGGAGATGGACAAGCAGCGCCTCTACGACAGCGACGTGTTTATTGCCTATGTGAAGATCGCCACGCCGTCCCAGCTGCGCACGGCGGTGGCGGGAAAGAAGATCGGTTCTTCCAGCACCAACCACACCAGCACAATCAGCGCAAATTATAATGGCATCGTGGCCATAAACGGCGACTATTTTACCAAGACCAAGGCTGGTTACATCGTGCGCATGGGGGAAACCTATCGCGAAAAGACCAGCAAGAATATGGACCTTTTGCTGATTGATGAAATGGGCGATTTTCACATCTACCTGCGCGGGCATGACGATCAGGCCAACGGCGTGGCGGCGTTTTTGTCCGAGCATGAGATTGTAAACGGCTTCTTCTTTGGCCCCGCGCTGGTGGTGGATGGAGAAAAGCAGGAGATTCCGGAGAATTATCAGTTTGACCCGCACAAGAAGAACCCGCGCGCGGGTATTGCGCAGCTGGGCGCGCTCACCTATGCGATGGTGGTGGTAAACGGCCGCACGGAGGGCTCCGAGGGCGTGACGATGGAGGAATTTGCCGATATTATGGCCCAACTGGGCGCAGAGCAGGCATACAATTTGGATGGCGGCAACAGCGCCACGCTGGCGTTTCACGGCGAGGTGTACAACGATAAGCCGCAGGCCGAGCGTTCCGTTACCGATATCATCTATTTTGCCAGCGCTATTGGCGAGTAAGGAGCGGGTATGGATACCAGCTTTGCGTTTTTGGGGCTGACGGTGCATGCTTACGGCCTGTGCGCTGCGGCGGCTGCCCTTTTGCTGCTTGTGCCCATGGGCCTGCTGAGCCGCCGCCGCGGGCTGTCCGCGGGCACGGTGCGCGTGTTCGGCCTTCTGGGAATCATACTGGGCGTTGTGAGCGCGCGCGCCGTATATTGCCTGTTCAACCTGCCCGCCTTTCTGGAAACCTACGAAAATCCGTGGCTGATGCTGCGCTTCTTTGACGGGGGGCTGGCGATGCCGGGCCTCCTGGCTGGGCTGGCGCTGGCCGCCGTGCTTGCCGCGCGGTTGATGAAGGCGCAGCCGGGTGCGCTTTTGGATGTGATGTGCGTGCCCATGGGCCTGATGCTGGCCGCGCTGCGCTTTGGCGAACAGTTTACCGATCTGGGCGTGGGCAAGGCCGTGGAGGAAGGCTGGTTTACGGCGGTTGCTCCGTGGCTGTTTCAGCAAAGCCGCATGGGCGTGGCGATGGAGTACCGGCTGAACGTGTGGGCGTATGAGGCGGCGGCGGGCATTGTGCTGTTTGCGGCAACGCTGCTGGCATACCTTTGGCTGCGTGGGCGCGGGGAGGCCCGCCCGGGCGATACGGCGCTGTGCTTCTTCTTGCTGTATGGCGCGAGCCAGACGTTTTTGGAAAGCATGCGGGACGACGGGCACATGATGATTGTCTTTTTGCGCGTGGGGCAGGTAGCGGCGGCGCTTTGCGTGCTGATTGCATGCGGCGTTTGGCTTGCGCGATATGCGTGTGCTTGCGATCGGGCCAATGCGCGCGTATGGCTTACGGTTGGCGGAATGGTACTGTATGTGGCGGGCGTGGCGCTGCTGGAATTTTCGCTGGACGGGCGGCTTACGTTTGGCGCGCCGTCCCTTGCGCGGGATTACGGCCTGATGGCCGCGTTGTGCGGGCTGGCGGCTGCGCTGGCCTGCTCGCTGATGATTACGCTCAACCGGCGGCTAGACCGCGAGAACGCGCCGGTTCAGGCGTCGTGCGAATAAAGGCTTGGGAGGACGAAGCATGGAAAGCTGTGCCTGCGTTTGTTTCACACTGGTTGGCCCCATGACGCTGGTGGAGCGGGACGGCGCGCTGGCGGAGGCGCGTTTTGGCGAGGATGTGCGCAACGCGCGGCTTGCGGAAACGCCGTTGCTTCAAAAGGCGGCGCGAGAGCTGCTCGCCTATTTTGAGGGCGAATGCAAAAGCTTTACCGTTCCGCTCAGGCCAGAGGGCACCGCGTTTCAGCGGCGGTGCTGGGAGGCGCTCAGGCGCATTCCCTACGGGGAAACGCGCACCTACCAACAGCAGGCGGAGGCGATAGGCAACCCGCGCGCCTGCCGCGCCGTGGGCATGGCCAACCATTCAAACCCGCTGCCCATTTTTATTCCCTGCCACAGGGTGATCGGAAAAAACGGAAGTCTGACCGGCTATGCCGGGGGAATAGCGCTTAAGGAGCAGCTTTTGCATTTGGAAGCAAGAAAGAAAGGATGAGGCACATGATCCATCGCAAAACCAAGATCGTATGCACGTTGGGCCCGGCCACCGAGGAGGATGCGATCCTGCGGGAACTGATCCTCTCCGGCATGAATGTGGCCCGGCTGAACTTTTCCCATGGCACGCACGAAACGCATCTGCATAACATCAACCGCATCAAGGCCATCCGCAAGGAGCTGAACCTGCCCATTGCCATTATGCTGGATACCAAGGGCCCCGAAATCCGCCTGGAAACGTTTGAAAATGGAAAGGTGAAGCTGGTGAAGGGGCAAACCTTTACGCTGTGCACCCAGAGTATTGTGGGCAACGCGGAGCGCGCCTCCATCACCTATCCCGAGCTGCCGCGCGATATCCATGAGGGAACCACCATCCTCATCGACGACGGTTTGGTAGGCATGACGGTGCGCAGCCTTACCGCCAGTGAGATCGTATGCACCGTGAACAACGACGGCGTAATTTCCGACCGCAAGGGCATTAACGTGCCGGATGTGGAGCTGAGCATGCCCTACCTGAGCCAGAAGGATCGGGAGGACATCGCCTTTGGCGTGCGCAACGGCGTGGATTTTGTGGCCGCCTCCTTCACGCGCAGCGCGGAGGATATTTTGGATGTGCGCAAGATTTTTAGCGCCGAGGGACGCACAAACATCTCCATCATCGCCAAGATTGAAAACATGCAGGGCGTGCAGAACATCGACGAAATTCTGCGCGTGAGCGACGGCATCATGGTGGCGCGCGGCGATTTGGGCGTGGAAATTCCGCTGGAGCAGGTGCCTGTGATTCAAAAGATGCTGATTCACAAGGCTTATTCCTCCGGCAAGCAGGTTATCACCGCCACGCAGATGCTGGACAGCATGATGAAAAACCCGCGTCCCACCCGCGCCGAGGCCGCCGACGTGGCCAACGCCATTTACGACGGCACCAGCGCCATCATGCTTTCCGGCGAAACGGCGGCGGGCCTGTATCCGGTGGAGGCGCTGCGGACCATGGCGCGCATTGCAATGAGCGCCGAAAGGGATATCAATTACCAGAAGCGCTTTAAGGAGCGCGAAACCGACCTTACGCCTGATGTAACCAACGCCATTTCCCACGCCACATGTACCTCCGCGCATGATTTGGGAGCCACGGCCATTCTGACGGTTACCAAGGGCGGCCGTACCGCAAAGATGATTTCCAAGTACAGGCCAAGCTGTCCTATCATTTGCTGCACGACGGACGAAACCGTGTGCCGTCAGCTCAATCTGAGCTGGGGCGTGATTCCCCTGATGATTGAGGAAGCCACCAATACGGACGATTTGTTTGAGCGCGCGGTGCAGGCCGGTGAAAACGCGGGCCTTTTGCACGACGGCGAGCTGGTTGTGATGACCGCGGGCGTGCCCCTTGGCGTGAGCGGCACCACCAATCTTATGAAGGTGCATGTGGTAGGGCATATTTTGGTTACCGGCCATGGCGTAACGCAGCAAAGCTGCTGCGGCAGCCTGTGTGTATGCCGCAACGGCGAGGAGGCCATGCGAACCTTCAGGGACGGCGACATCCTTGTCATTGCCCAGACCACCAACACGCTTTTGCCGCTTGTGCGCAAGGCCAGCGGCCTTATCCTGGAGGACGGCAACCCCAACGGTCATGGCGCGATTGCGGGTATGAGCCTGAACCTGCCGGTGATTATCGGCGCGGAAAACGCAACCAAGATTTTGAAAAGTGGCGCTGTGGTTACCCTGGACGCGGAACGCGGCGTGGTGAGCTGCGACGCGGGCAATGTGCTTTAACCTCTCACAAGGCGGAGGAAAATGGCGAGGACAAAGCCAACCGGCTCTGCTATGATGGAACCAGGGAGGCGGGGAACGGATGGACTGGGTAACGCGCATGAACGCCGCGCT
>JALEIQ010000044.1 GCA_022769795.1 Clostridiales bacterium | reverse complement strand
GGCGCTCTTTGTGCGGGAGTTGGACTTGCCTTGGGGGCTGGTTTTGTGCGGTGTGCGTCCTGATCCGCGCCCAAAACCGGCGGGGGTTTTTGCCTGCGCTTGCTATTGCCGCTCTTGTGCGTTTGGCTCCGGGTTTTATAGATTGGCCTTGCGGGCGCAGGTTGAGGCGGAGCTGCGCTCCGGGTTTGGCAGATTCGCTTTGCGGGCGAAGGGCCTTACGCGGCCAAGTCCCGCCTGGCGGGGGTCCAGGGGTTTACCCCTGGTCGTTTCAAGGGGGGGTAGGGGAGGGCAACTAAGGGGGGAAATCGAAATCCCCCCTGGCCCCTCTGGCCCTAGCGGAGCGGGCTGGTTGCCGCTCAAGCACCATCGGCCTCACCCTGCGCACGCGAAACTAGTGCAAAGAAAAGCACCGCCCCAGGAGGCGTGGCCCGAAGGGCCGCCCTCCCGGCCAGGCGGCTTGGCTGGTTGCGCCTCGTGCACGGCTGAAAGCGCCCCCACAAGTGCCGCAGGGCCTTACGCGCCCAACCCTCGCCTGGCGGGGGTCCAGGGGTATCCCCTGGTCGTTTCAAGGGGGTTAGGGGAGGGCAACTAAGGGGGGAAATCGAAATCCCCCCTGGCCCCTCTGGCCCTAGCGGAGCGGGCTGGTTGCCGCTCAACCACCATCGGCCTCACCCCGCACACGCGAAACGAACGCAAAGAAAATGCCCCAGGAGGCGTGGTCCGAAGGGCCGCCCTCCCGGCCAAGCCGCTTGGCTGGCGTGCCGCCCAAGCGAGCCGGAGGGCCTTCCGCCATCCGGCGGTCTTATCCGCAGCCCCAAGCGCCTGCACCCAAGCTCTGCGCGCCTATGGCGCGCAGTCCGGGGGGGCAGGGGGCCGCCCCCTGGTTTGTTTTGAAAAATGTGGTATACTGGTGGGGACGGATGAGCCGTCCGAAAATCACGTGTGAGGAGCGCGTTATAGCATGGGGAAACGCATTGTGTTGACCGGCGGCGGCACTGCCGGGCATGTCACGCCACATTTAAGCCTGATTCCGCGCCTGCGCGAAATGGGGTATGAAATCCATTATATCGGCACCGAAAACGGCATCGAGCATCAAATGATCGCCAAATTCCCGGATATCACGTATCACGCGGTCAAAAGCGGTAAGCTGCGCCGGTATTTCAGCCTGCAAAACTTCACCGACCCCTTCCGGGTGATATGGGGCGCTTTGCAGTCCATCGGGCTGATGCGCAGGCTCAAGCCGGACGTGTGCTTTTCCAAGGGCGGCTTTGTAAGCGTGCCGGTGGTGTTTGGCGCGTGGCTATGCCGCGTGCCCGCCGTGTGCCACGAAAGCGACCTCACACCCGGCCTTGCCAACCGCATCTGCGCAAGGTTTGCCAAAAAGGTGGCCGCCACCTTCCCCGAATGCGCCAAGGCCCTGGGCGATAAGGGCGTGCTCACCGGCACGCCGCTTCGGCCCGAGCTGTTTCGGGGCAGCCGGGCGGCCGGGCTTGCGCTGGCGGGCTTTGACGGCCAAAAGCCCGTGCTGCTTATGACCGGCGGCAGCCTTGGCGCGCAAAGCGTGAACAAATGCCTGCGCGAAGCCCTGCCGGAGCTGCTCGCCCATTTTGACGTGCTGCACCTGTGCGGCAAGGGCAACCTGGATGAAAGCCTGAACGGCACAAAGGGCTATTGCCAAAAGGAATTTTTGAGCGAGGAAATGCCCGACGCCCTGGCTGTGGCGGATGTGGTTTTGAGCCGCGCGGGCAGCAATACGCTCAGCGAGCTGCTGGCGCTGCATAAGCCCATGCTGTTGGTGCCCTACCCGCTGGGCGCAAGCCGCGGAGATCAGATTGAAAACGCCAGGAGCTACGCCCGCCAGGGCCTTGCCCGCGTGCTGATGCAGGAGGATATGACCGCCCGCACCCTGACGGACGCACTGCTGCGCCTCCTGAACGAGCGCGGCGAACTGCTCCGGGCGCTGGAAGCCTATCCCGTTAAGGACGGCACCGAGGCCGTGCTCAAATTGATTGCCGAGGCGGAGAGGAAATAAGCCTGGCGGGGCCGCAACGGCTTGTCGCCTCCTATTGACAAACAAATGCCATTCGCATTATAGTGCTGATGGCATTTGTTTGCGTAAGAAGGAAATTTGCGCGCACGGGTTTGTAAGGCCAGAGGAAGCGGGCTTCCTCCGGCGTTCTCCCGTCGGCGTTAAAAACCAGCGATCAGGGGGCAAGGCGCTATGCAGAAGCATGATTTTCTGTTCCGAGAAGCGCTGGTGCGCCGAGCGGTGCTTGCCCTGGCGGTTCCAACGGTCGTCAGCCAGATCATCACCGTCGTTTACAATATGGCGGATACCTTTTTTATCGGACAGCTGAACGACCCCAACCAGGTAGCCGCGGCAACCGTGGCGATGCCGGCCTTTGCCGCCCTGACGGCGCTTTCCAATCTATTCGGCGTTGGCGGCGCCAGCAAAATTGCCCGCTGCCTTGGCCAGGGGGATCATGAAACGGCAAGGCGAACCGCCGCCTTCTGCGTTTGGACGGCGCTCGCCGCCGCGCTCTTTTACGGGGTTCTTCTTTTCGCGTTAAGGCCGTGGGTTCTCCCCCTGCTGGGGGCCAACGCGCAAACCTATGCGTTTTGCTCAAGCTATGTGTTTTGGACCATTGCCGTCGGCGCGGTTCCCACCGTTCTAAGCGCCAGCCTGGCGCACTTGATACGCGCGGAGGGCTATGCCAGGCAGGCCGGCTTTGGGGTCGCCTTTGGCGGGGTGCTCAACATTGCGCTCGACCCGGTGTTCATCTTTGTTTTCCGCATGGAAATTACAGGGGCGGCCATCGCCACAATGCTTTCCAACACGGTATCGGCGCTGTATTTTTTCCTGTTCCTCTATAAAATACGCGGCAAAACGGTGATAACCCCAAATCCAAGGGCGTATAGCCTCGCGCACGGCATTCCCGGCGACGTGGTGCTCGGCGGGCTTCCAAGCTTTCTGATGATGCTGCTGAGCTGCCTGTCCAACAGCGTGCTCAACCGCCTTGTAACCGCCTGCTCAAACGAGGCGATGGCGGGAATGGGAATCGCCAAAAAAATCGACATGATCGCCTTTTCCGTCGCGCAGGGAATGACGCAGGGCGTGCTGCCGCTGATTGCCTATAACTACGCCTCGGGAAACCGGAGGCGGATGACACAATCCATTCGGGTAACGCTCGCGTACACGCTTATGATCGCGTGCGCCGCGACGGTTACGCTGTTCCTTTTCGCGTCCCCCATCACCCGGCGCTTTATCGATAACGATGAAACCGTGGTCTATGGCAAGGACTTTTTAAGGGTGATTTGCTTCACCTGCCCGTCCACGGCGGTCAATTTTATGATCATTACCGTTTTTCAGGCGACAAAGCAAAAGGCGCGGGCGCTGGT
>JALEIQ010000006.1 GCA_022769795.1 Clostridiales bacterium | reverse complement strand
AGCGTGGAGCAGCTGGCGTTGGACAGCGAGTGGAACAAGATGCTGCTGTCCTATGCCCTGAACGCCGAGATACAGGCGGGCCGCGGCACCCGGCAGGGAGGGCTGTATTATGCGCTGGATTTGCATCCCCAGGAAATCCTGGAGGAGCTGTACCAGGATCTGCCGCCGCTGAAAACCGGTATCTACGCGGATATTATGAAAATCTTCGAGTCGGATCGCTCGTTGGTTATCAAGCCCGCGGCCCATTATTTTGAGGGCGGCGTACGCATTGATACGGACTGCGCCACCACTGTGCCGGGCCTGTATGCCGCGGGCGAGTGTACCGGAGGTTTGTTTGGCGCCAACCGCGTGTCCGCCGCCACCACGGAGATGATGGTGGAGGGCGCGGTGGCCGGTAAAAATGCGGCTGCCTTTGCGCGCGGCAGCCAGCTTCCGGCTCCGGATACCGCGCAGATCGACGCCATTGAGGCTGAACTTCTCAAGCCTTTCCAGAACAAGGGCGGGTTGTCGCCCGAGGAGATTCTTGCAAGGCTGCACGCCATTACCGGCGAGGCCATGCCGGTAATCCGCACGGCGGAAAAGCTGACGCAGGGCATTGAGGACGTGGTTCAGCTGGAGCAGGAGCTAGAAAACGTTACCATGACCACGGCCAGCCGCGCCTATAACCGCGAGTGGCGGCGCTGCCTGGAGCTGCGCAGCATGCTCCCGGTGGCAAAGACGATGATGAAGTCCGCTCTGGTGCGTGACGAGAGCCGCGGCGTGCATGTTCGCGGCGACGCGCTGCGCACAAGCAACGTCAAGGGGCTGTACAATATCTGCTTTAAGGGCCTGTCCCTTGAGGCAACCCGGCTGCCGGCTGTTATGACCCGCATGAAGCCGGAAATGGGCGAGTGGCGCTATACCGAATATATCGAAAAGATCGTGGCTGAGGAAGCCGAGGAGGAGATGGCCTGATGATCTGTCATGTAAAGATTCGCCGCGGCGAGCCCGGTCAGGAGAGCACCTGGAGCGAATATACCGTGCAGGTGGCGGAGCATGAGGATGTATCCATCATGAATGTGCTGGAGCGCATTGCGCTGGAACAGGATCCAACGTTGGCCTTCTTTGACCACGCGGCCTGCCGCCAGGCGGCCTGCGGCAAGTGCACTGTTCTTTGCAACGGGAAGCCGTGCCTGGCCTGCAAGGAAAAGGCCCGGGAAGAAATGGTGCTGGAGCCTGCGCGCGCTGCAAAGCTGGTGCGCGATCTGCTTTGCAGAAGCTAACCCGCCAGAATGATACGAAATACGGAGGTGGTTTGAGTGAACGGCACCAGCCTGCTTCAGATTGAAAACCTACAGACCAGCTTCTTTACAAAGCGCGGCGTGGTTCGTGCGGTAGACGGCGTTTCTTTCAGCATCGCCCCTGGCGAAACCCTGGGCATTGTGGGGGAATCCGGCTGCGGCAAAAGCATGACGGCGCTGTCCATTATGGGCTTGCTGGAGAAGAATGGCAAGGTCACGGAGGGCACGATTCTCTTTAACGGCGAAAACCTGCTGGAGCTGGCCCCGCGTCAGCGCCGCAAGATGTGCGGCGACCAGCTCTCGATGATCTTTCAGGAGCCCATGACCTCGCTCAACCCGGTAACAACGGTAGGCCATCAGGTGCTGGAAACGCTGATTGTACACGATCAGGTAAAGTCCAAGCAGGAAGCAAAGGCGCGAATTATCGAGCTGTTTCGTCAGGTTGGCATCCCCGACCCAGAAAGGCGCTACGCCAGCTACCCGCACCAGCTTTCCGGCGGGCTTCGCCAGCGTGTGATGATCGCCATGGCAATGGCCTGCGAGCCCAAGCTGTTGATTGCCGACGAGCCAACCACCGCGCTGGATGTGACCATAGAGGCGCAAATTCTGCATCTGATGCGCAAGCTGAGCAAGGAGCACCATACGGCCATTATGATGATTACCCACAACCTGGGCGTTGTGGCGGAAATCTGCGATCGTGTGTGCGTTATGTATGCCGGCAAGATTGTGGAGCAGGCGGAGGTTCACGAGCTTTTCCGCAATCCACTTCACCCCTATACCAATGGGCTTCTGCGCTCCCTGCCCAAAATGCAGAGCGGGC
>JALEIQ010000005.1 GCA_022769795.1 Clostridiales bacterium | reverse complement strand
ATCCGAACCCAGCGACATGTGCGGTGGGTTCGGAAGCCTTGCGTAGCAAGGTTTCCTTGCAGGGTTCACCGGCCGCGCCGTAGGCGCAGGTGAACCCTGTTTCGGCGGAAAAGATCGCGTAGCGAGCTTTTTCGACGGCCTGAAACGCGCCTTAGCGCGCTTACACGCGTTATTTAAGCCCGCCCAGGCTGATGCCCTGATCCACATACCGCTGGGAAAGCAGGTATACCGCCAAAATGGGCAGGATGGTGAGCACAGCCCCGGCCATGAGCACATGCTCGTTGTTTTTGTACATGCCGTTCATGTTGCCAAGCACCACCTGAAGGGTCTGCTTTTCGGTTGAGGTGAGCACAATCAGGGGCCACAGGTAGCTGTTCCAGCTGTTCATGAAGGATAGCAGCGTAAGCGTTGCCAGCGTTGGCAGCACCATCGGCAGCATAATCTGAAAGAAGATGCGGTAGAGCGACGCGCCGTCCAGAAAGGCGGATTCCATGTATGCGTCGTTTACGGCCAGCATGCTCTGGCGCATCAGAAACACGCCGAATGCGTATCCCAGTGCGGGTAGCACCAGCCCCGTATAGGTATCCAGCAGGCCAAGCATGCGAAGGATGACGTAATTGGGCACCATGGTTACCGTTTCGGGAATCATCATGGTGGCAAGGTACAGGCCAAACACCTTGCCCGACCCCCGGAAGGGCAGCTTGGCGAACACGAAGGCCGCCATCGTGGCCGATATCACCGCCACAGCCGTGCGCACGACGGCCAGCAGCAGGCTGTTGAGGCTGGAGCGGCTAAAGGAGAAGCCCTGCATGTTGAACACCCGCTCGTACCCTTCCAGGGTGGGCCTTTGGGGAATCCAGCGGATGGGAATGGTACGGATGGCCTCGGAGCCCTTGAAGGAGGAGGACAGCATCCACACAAACGGCAGAATGGTAATGAGAATGATAGCGGCAAGCATGGCATAGAACAACAGGCCGCGAACCGTTTTGGCGGCGTCAGGGCGCTTACGCATCATAATTCACCCACCTTTTTTGCAGCCAGAACTGTACTGCGGTAAACACCAGAATCAAAGCGAACAGTATCCACGAGTATGCGCCCGCCATGCCCATTTTGTACTGAACAAAGGCATATTTATAAATGCGTTCCAAAAACACCGTGGTGGCGCCGCCGGGGCCGCCGTTGGTCATAATCAAAACGGAATCGAACACCTGCAGACCGTAGATAACGTTCATCACAATCAGCAAAAACAGCGTTGGCGATATCAGCGGCAGGGTGATGGAGCGCAGCTTGCGCAGGCTGCTCGCCCCGTCGATGGAGGCCGCCTCATAATAAATCGGGTCGATGGATTTGAGCGCCGCCAGCACCATCAGGGCATAATAGCCCGTATCCTTCCACACGGAAGCGATTACGATGCCGGGCATGGCCCACTTCGCGCTGGACAGCCAGGACGGGCCCTGAATGCCCACGGCGGCGAGCATTTGGTTCAGCAGCCCGTATTTGCCGCTCAGCACCCACTGCCACACCACCGCCGCCGCCACCCACGAGGTGATCACAGGCGTGTAGCACACCGTGCGGAAAAAGCCGTGTCCCCGGAAGGTTTTGTTCAGGATAAGCCCCTCCCCCACGGAGGTGAGCAGAATGAGAGGCAGGTACAGCGCCAGATAGGTGAAGGTGTGCATAAGCACCTTGGGGAACTCCCGCCCCGTAAGGATGCGGCGGAAGTTGTCAAGCCCCGCGAAGCGCATGCTGCTAAGGGGCCTGAGCAGGTCGTAATTCGTGACGCTGAACAGCAGCGAGATCAGGATGGGCAGCAGGTAGAAGCACACCACGCCGATGAGCGATGGCATAAGGAACACAGCCGTTATGCGCCTTCTGCCTGCCTTGCTGGGAATATACATACCTCACGCCTCCTCTGCGATGCTTGTTTCCCTGCCGTCCGTAACGATGCGAAGCCGCCGTCCCCTGTGGTATACGGCAAGGGATATCCCTTTGATTTGCTCCGGCAGGCAGGGTTCCGCCGTAAGACGGCCCTCCTCGCTCCAAAGCCCCAGCGCGCCATAGACGAGCGCCTGCCAGCTTGCCCCCAGCGCCGCCATATGCACGCCCTCCCTGCCGGTGTTGCCCAGCACATCCTCCAGGTCAAACAGCAGGGAGCGTTCAAAATAGCTCCAGGCCTTTTCCCGCAGGCCCAGCCGGAAGGCCAGCAGCGCGTGCGTGCCAAAGCTGAGCGAGCTGTCGTGCACGGTGAGCGGCTCATAGGCGTCCCATACGGCACGCTTCTGCGCCGGGGTAAAATCGTTGGGGAACAGCGCCATCAGTTGCACCAAGTCGGCCTGCTTGAGGGCGCGGTAGCGCTGCATGCGGTCAAAGCAGACGGTTTTGTACAGCGGCTCGCCCTCGCGGCGCACCGGGGGCATGGGCTCCAGGCGCTCAAACAGCTCGTCCTGAAGGTACAAATCGCGCTTGGGGTCGTACAAAAGCGTTATGTTGCGGGCAAAGTGCTCAAGGCGCCTGCGCTCCTCCTCCCCCATCTGCGCATGGGCGAGCGCGAGGCGTACATTGGCGCGCGCCATGTAATTGGTGTAGGTGTTGTTCACCGCCGCGCCGCAGTATTCATCCGGCCCCTTTACAAAAAAGCTGGAATATTGCCGCCTGCCGGGTTCCCAGGTAAACCGGCTTAGCCAGTAGCGGGCCGTTTCCAAATACATTTCGGCGCTCTGGCCTTCCAGCGCGCCGTCGCCCGTGATTTCCGCGCAGCGGTGCGCGGCGTAGGCCACGTCGGCGGTCACATGCGTTTCGCACAGGCCGATATCCCAGCTTTCGCATTGCTCCGTACCGTCCGCGGCGCACATCCAGGGATAGCGGGCTCCTTTCAGGTTTTGCCGCGCGGCAAGGGCACGGGCGGCGTCCAGCCGGTTCAGGCGGTAACGCACGAGGTTTTTGGCGGCTTGCGGCCTGTGCCAGCAGAAGAAGGGCAGCATGAAGATATCCGTATCCCAAAAGGCGTTGCCCTTGTAGCGCCCGTGCGTGAGGCCGCGCGCGCCGATGGATACATCCGCGGTTCCCGCGGCGTTGCTGCACAGAAGCTGGAACACGTTGTAGCGCACCGCGCCCTGGATGCGGCTATCCGCGTCGAGGCGGATATCGCAATCCCGCCACAGAGCATCCCACGCGGACTGGTGCGCGGCCCAGGGATCGGCCTCGTCGGGATGCGCCGCCTCCCCGTCCACAAGCACCCGCACGCGCTTTTCCAGGGCAAGCGTTTCCCCAGCGGCCAGCCCGGCCTCCAACGGGCCCAGGCAGGAAATGCGGAAGCAAACCTCGCGGCCCGTATGCGCCGTTCGCATCCTTAACATGCCTTCCGTCTGCTCCGCCGCTTTCAGCAGGCGTACCGTTTCCGTTTCCTCCACCGTCTGGTCGTCATGCACGGGCAGGTTGCATACCTCCGCGTCCACGGCGTTTTGCACGCGCACATGCGTTTTTTCCAGCGCCGTAATCCGCATGCGGATGCAAATCAGCTGCGTATCCGCCATGCTGACCATGCGGCTGGTTACCACCTCGACGGCCTTTCCCCGCCAGCGATGCGTAAGCACGCCCGCGCGCATGTCCAGCTCCTGAAAAACCATGCGCGGCTCCTCGCCTAGCACGCGCAGGCCCAGCACGTCCGGCAGCTGCACCATATCCGTTATGCCGGGCCTGATAGGCTCAAACAGCCCGGCCCTGAAAACGCCATGATCGCACGCCCGGCGCTTGGGCTCCTGCAAAGAAAAGCCGCGCACGCCCAAATAGCCGTTGCCCAAAGCAAACAGGCTTTCAGAATAACCGTCAACCGGCGCTTCCCGGGAGATGCGCCAAGGGGCGATACGCACGTCACTCATAGGCATCCGTCCTTTCGTACACGGGGATGCGTTCCAGCGGGCAGCGCACACGCAGCGTCTGGCCTCCCCGGATTTCCTCGCGGGTGAAAAAATCAATCCATTTTCCTTTGGGCAGGTAAACCTCCCGCTCCATCGCGCCCTCCCGCACGATGGGCGCGACCAGCAGCCTGCGGCCCAGCATATATTCATCCTGACAGCCCAGCGCGCTTTCGTCCTGTGGAAAATCCAGGCACAGATGCGCCATCATTGGCCGGCACGCCCGCACGCAATGCTCCGCCTCCGCGGTGAGGTAGGGCCTGAGCTTCTCACGAAGCCGGGCGTAAGACGTGGCGATCGCCAGCACCTCCGGCGACCCCAGCTTTTCCGCCAGGTTCCAGGGGCTGCGGTCGTTATTGAAGCCATCCAGATGGGTGGCGTAGAACTGGCCGCTGCGAGGCTCCGCGTGCCACTGCATGACTGGGCTGAAGCAGCCCATGGCCGTCGCCCGCAGATACAGCTCCGCGCTGGGCAATTCCCCCGCAAAGCCGCCGATATCGAAGCCCCAGAACAGCACGCCCGACAGCCCGGCGCTGATACCGGCCGTGAGCTGCGCGCGCAGCTCGCTCCAGGCGCTTAGCTGGTCGCCCGCCCAATGCAGCGGGCGAGTGTGCGCGCCCGTATAGTCCGCGCGGCTGAAGGTTACGCCCGCCACGCCGTTTTCCCGCAAAAAGGCCTGGTACGCGCCGATGTACTGGCCCGGATAGCGGTTATGCGCCGAAAGGCCCGTGGTACCGTCGAAAAGCCGCGCGTCGTTTGAAAAGAGGAACTCGCCGCCGTCCGTCTTAAAGCCCTCCACGCC
>JALEIQ010000003.1 GCA_022769795.1 Clostridiales bacterium | reverse complement strand
GCAGCCAGCAAGAATGATACCAATCGCGAGTTCCAGCATGTTGAAAATCCTCCTTAGCAGTTGTAGTGACCTTTATGCTGCATGCAAAGCCTTACGCTTTGCTTTGCGCCGTTCATAATCCTCCTCGGGGAAGCCTGTGGCAATGTAGAGCATGGTGAGCATGGCGAAGATGAACGCCTGCATCAGTCCGCTGAAAATATCAAAGTACAGCGACAGGATCGCCGGAAGGCCGATTTGCAGCAGGGGGAATTGCCCCAAAACGCCCGGCAGCCAGCCCAGAATCATGTGGCTGAGGCTTTGCAGAGCATACGCCACCAGCGTAGAGATAACAACGCCGGAAAGCACGTTGCCGTAATGACGGAAGGACATGGAAACAGGGGTGGCAATCTCGCCGATGATATTGAAGGGGGCAAAGATGAACACGGGCTCGAAAAAGCCCTTCACATAGCTGAACAGGCCGCCCTTGAGCTTGTAATAGGTAATGAGCACAAACACCAGAATGGCCCAGCCTGCCACGATATTCATATCCGATGTGGGCGGGAACAGGCCCAAAAGGCTGGACAGGCTGGAGAATGCGGACATCGCCATGATAGCCGCCACAAACGGGGCGAAGGCGGAGAAGCGCTTGCCCATGTTGTCGTCCACCAGATGCTGCGCCTTTTCCACCACAAATTCCGCCACAAGCTGGCGCTTTGAGTTGGGTACCACGGAGATGCCGTGCGTAAGGTACAGGCACAGTCCCAGCAGGGCGATCATCACCATCAGGGAAGTGACCTGCGATTCGGTGATAGGCAAATCCATCACCGGCATGGGAATGGTAAAATAAATCTGAGCGCCTGTGATGCTGATATCCGCAGACGCGGGTTTGGTAAGCACCTTGAGCGTCATGCAAAACAGAAAAGGCAAAATAATCATGCAAAGCAGCAGGATATCAATGACTTTTGTGCGCGTGCTCTTTTTCATTGTGCTTACGCCTCCTTCTTGTGTGATTGCAGAAACCCTTCAACCGAAATGGCAATGCGCGGGAACAAAAGCGCCAGCGCGGCAGGAATGGGATGGAAGCAGTCCAGCGAAAGCGCCAGAATGGCCACAACGGCCAGCATCAGCATGCGGCCCGTATAGGAAAGGCTCATGCGGCGCTTGGCGCGCTGGATCTCCGGCACAGGTTCGGCGGAAGGCGCGTCCTCGCCCTCCTCGCCTTCGGGCTCGGGCGGCACATGCACGCCGTGCATGTCCTCAGCCGCCTGCTGAACGGACAGCGCCATCAGGAAGAAATTGAGCATGGCGGCTCCGGCCCCCAGCAGCGTGCCCAAAACGACCGTAAGATCCAATCGTCCCAGCATCGCAAAGACTCCTAGCATCAGTACCGATAAAATCGCCGTACCTAGTCCCACCTTGGCTGTTTCTTTACGAACAGCAGGCTGTACTTTCATTGCTTCGCCTTCTTTCCTATTATAGTATTGTACAAATTTTTGGCCTTTTGTCAATATGGTTTGTACTTTCTGTGCAGATATTGATGGATTTTATGCCTTTTTTGCAGCTTTATGCCGAAGAGGGCTTGTGGATTGGCCTAGCCTCCCGCAGACCGCCTTTGAAAGAAGGTGCGATTTGCGGCGCAAAGGCTCAATCCTCGTAAGGGCGGGGGTTCCTGGTAAGCCCCAGCAGGTAATCCACGCTGGTGCCATACAGCTTGGCAAGACGGATGAGGATGGAGGTAGGGATATCGTTTTCACCGGTTTCATATTTGGAATAGCCGGTTTGTGACATGCCGAGCATTGCGGCCAACTGCTTCTGGCTTAAATCCCTGTCCTGCCGTAAATCCCGAATCCGTGGATACATCCTGCTCACCTCTGGAAATATTGTATGATAACCTGAAACAGAGTATTGACATATAACCTGTTTTAGGTTAAACTTGAAGATGCAATGCCGCTTTCCCACAGCGGCTGCGCTTTCAAACGGGAAAACGCGGTGTTTGGAATGAAAGCCTGTTGCCGGGCAGGGATATGCGCTATACTGATGCCCGGATGCGAAAGGATCCGGCAAGGGAGGATAAGGCAATGATTCAATTTGAAAATGTGACCAAAAGCTACGCGGGCGGCAAGGTAAAAGCCGTGGATAGCTTGAATATGACCGTGGAGGACGGCAAGGTATTCGGCTTCATCGGCCCCAACGGCGCGGGAAAAACCACCACCATCAAAATGCTGACCGGCATTCTTACGCCCAGTGAGGGCCGCGTGCTGCTCAACGGCATCGATATGGCAAAGGAGCCCATCGCGGCCAAGCGAACCTTTGGCTTTGTGCCCGACGCCTTTGATATGTACGAGCGCCTTACGGGCATGGAATACCTGAATTTCATGGCCGACGTATACGGTGTGGACGCGGCCAGGCGCAAGGCGCATATTGAAAAATACCTGGCCCTGTTTGAACTGGAGAACGCCGCCTACCAGCAGATTCGCGGCTATTCGCGCGGCATGAAGCAAAAGCTGGCCATCACCGGCGCGCTGATTCACGAGCCCAGCATTTGGGTGCTGGACGAACCCATGGTCGGTTTGGATCCGCAGAGCGTATTTATGTTAAAGGAAGAAATGCGCCGCCATGCCGACAGCGGCCGCACGGTGTTCTTTTCCACACATGTGCTGGATGTGGCGGAGCGCCTGTGCGACGAGATCGGCATTATCAACCGTGGCAGGCTGATCGCCAAGGGCACGCTGGACGAGCTGCGCAAGGGCGACCGGGATTCCAGCCTGGAGGAACTGTTTTTGGAACTGGTGGAGAAGGGGGAGTAAGGATGCTTGCCTATTGGAAGCTGCTGCTTCTCAACCGCCTGGCGGCGCTGAAGCCTGGCGGCAGGCTCCGCGAGGGGCAAAAGCGCTGGAAGGCGGTTGCGGCCTACGCCGCCTATGCGCTGCTGGTATTGGCTCTTTATGGGGCGGCTGTTTTTTTGGAAATGCTGGTATACCATGAGGCGAAGGCGATGGGGGAGCCGGAGGCCGCCGTTGTGCTCGCGCTGCTGGGCTGCACCCTGGTAACGCTGATTTACGGCTTCTTTTATGTGATTAGCCTGCTGTTTTTTGGCAAGGATAACGCCTTTGTGGGCGCGCTTCCCATTCCCTCCTGGGCAGTGCTCACGGCAAAGCTTTCAACCGTGCTGCTGGGCGAGGCCGGCATTGCGCTGCTTGTGGGCGCGCCGCTGCTTGTGCGCTATGGCATTGAAATGGGGATGCCAGCGGGGTTTTACGTGCGCGCTTTGTGCGGCCTGCTGTTTTTGCCTATGGCGCCGGTCGCGGTGGCCGCGCTGCTGGCCTGCCTGCTGATTCGCGTAAGCGCGCTTTGGAAACGGCGCGAGGGCGTGACCACCGTGATGACCTTTGTGCTGCTGGGGCTGATTATCGCGGCGGAAATGAGCCTGAGCATGAACATGGACGAGGAAGAGCTGGGCGCGCTGATTGTGAGCATGATGCTTGGCCAGGGAGGGCTTACGGAAACGCTGGTTTCAGCCTATCCGCCGCTTCGCTGGCTTACGCGGGCAATTACGGGCAGCGGCCTTGCGGCTTGGGGGAACGCGCTTCTGTTTATGGCGTTTTCCGCCGGAAGCATTGCGCTGATTGTCGCGTTGTTTGGACGGGGGTATATGCGCCTGGCCCTTAGGCAGGAGGAAACGCTGAGCCGTGTGAATAATGGCGCGCGCCGCGCGGGCCGCGGCCAGCGGACGCGCAGCCCCTTCTGGGCGCTGTACCGCCAGGAGATGCGCGAGGTTATCACCGTGCCTACCTATGCGACCAACTGCCTGACCGGCGTGGTTGTGTTCCCGGTGATGATTGTCATTATGGCCCTTGGCCTCCAAAACAATGGAGGCGGAGGCCCATTGATGCAGATGCTGCAGGCGTTTTTGCCGCCTACGCTCTATCTGGCGGTTGCGGCGGCTCTCCTGAGCCTGACGGCTATTATGGGCATGGCGGTTTCCACAGCCGTTTCGCGCGAGGGACGCAGGCATGAATTCCGGCGCATATTCCCTGTGTCCGGCAGGGCACAGCTGGGCGCGAAGCTACTTATGGGCATGACGTATAACGCGGTATCCGCGCTGATGAGCGCTATAGCCCTATGGATACTACTGCCCGCATGGTGGCTGCAAACGCTGATTGCCCTGGTGATTTCGCAGCTGTTTTCGCTGTTTTGGTGTATGGTAAGCCTTATGCTGGATGTGTATCATCCTAAGCTGAACTGGAAAACGGAAACCGAGGCCATAAAGCAGAGCATGAACGCTATGTTGAGCATGCTGATTGGGTTTGGCATGATTGCGGTAATGGCCGCGGCGGCATGGCTGATGATTCGTTTGCGGCTGCCCATGGAGGCAGCGCTGGCGGCGGACGTAGCTTTGCTGGCCGTCGGCAATGGATTGATGGCTTTAATAATGAAAAAACACGCATCTGTAACGTATAGTTTACGAGAATATTCAAATTAATCAACAAAATGTTACAAAAATGCGTGCATTCTTAGCAATTCTGTGATATACTATCTAAGAAGTGAAATTACAGAACGGCTAAGGAGGACGGGCATGATCACCAAGGTGCAGGGAAAAACGGCATCCCGTGAAATGACCGTTAAGTCGAGCCCCAGGCTATCCGCTTTGGAAAAAGCGATGCTCAAATGGGCTGTCATCGACCCCGAGGATCGCGTGCTGGATGCAAGCGTTGGAGCGGGCTTGGTAGCGGAATACCTGCGGCGCAACATGCAGTGCGAGGTATGCGGCGTTTCCGACCGCATGGAGGACGTGCGTCAGGCGCGCGAAAGGCTGCAAACATGCGATATCGTCTATGCCCTCCCGGGAGATATTCCTTGGCGTGAAAGCGCGTTTGACGTTGTGCTTCTAAAGCTGGCCACGGACGAGCCGGAAGCGAACCGGCGCATGCTTGGCGAGGTATACCGCGTTTTGAGGCAGGGCGGGCAACTGGTGCTGGGGCTGAGTTGCTATCCCGCGGCGGTGAGCGCCATTGCGGGCATGATGGCTGAGGAGAGCGTGGAAATGCGCCGCCCCTTGCGCATGCAAAAGGTGAAGGAGCTGCTGGACGACTTGCGCTTTACCTACGATAGCTGGCAGCGCACAGGCTTTAACGGCGGCGTAATGATTGCCTGGAAGCCCAAGCCCGAGGTGGATGCGCTTCGCAAAGAGGCGTGATGGATAGAAAATCGCCGGTGTAAGAGCGCTTTCTTACACCGGCGATTTTTGTATGGCGCGGATTACAGCAGCGAAGCGGCGGCCTTATCCAGCAGGAAGATTACGTCGTGATGGGTACGCAGAATGCTGGCCTGCGTTTGCGGGTTCACATCGCCCTTTACGGACGCGCGGATGGCCTCGGCCTTATCGGCGCCGGTTGCGAGCAGAAGCACGCGGCGGGCGTTCATAATGCTGCCGATGCCCAGGCTGATGGCCTGGCGGGGCACGTCGTTTTCGCTGTCGAAGAAGCGGCGGTTGGCCTCGATGGTGCTATGCGTGAGGTTAACGATGTGGCAGCCGTACACAAAGGCGTCGGAGGGCTCGTTAAAGCCGATGTGGCCGTTGCGGCCGATACCAAGAATCTGGATATCAATGCCGCCCGCCTGGGCAATGGCTTTATCATAGCCGGCGCATTCCGCCTGCTGGTCGGCGGCGTTGCCATCGGGCACATGGGTGCGGGCGGGGTCGATATTGATATGATCGAACAGCTGAGCCTTCATAAAGCTGTGATAGCTCTGCTCATGCCCCACAGGCAGGGCGCAGTACTCGTCCAGGTTGAAGGACTGCGCCTGAGAAAAGTCCAGCACACCGGCCTTGCACAGGCGAATCAGTTCCTGATAGGTGGGAATGGGGGTGGAGCCGGTAGCCAGGCCCAGCACGGAGGCGGGCTTGGCAAGCACTTGCGCGGCAATCAAGGTTGCGGCGGCCTGTCCAACCTGGGCGGCATTTTCGTAAATATGAATCTGCATACAGTACCCTCCCTGACAAATTCAATATGTATTTCTGAGAACGGTTGATGTACAACGGGTTAAGCGAAATACATCTTATAAAAAGTATAGCATTGTATATGGGAAATGTCAATTCTGTTTTTCGCAAAAGCCACGCCGCGCTTCTTATATTTTATGGAATAGTTCAGCGTCATGGTGATGTTAGAGCGTCCCATAATGTAGTGTAACGCTTAAAAGCACAACGGATTTGCCATTGGGTATGAATAGGTTCATTCTTTTTTCTGACGTCCCCTTTCGTAAACCCTTAAAACCGCACAAGCCAAAACGGACGGAGATTTTACAAAATTTCTGCTTTAATTTCCCAAGGGTTCAAGTTTTTCCTCTATTTGTGCTTTGATAAAATCAATTCGGTCAAACACGGTTGGCTTAAAACAACTGGAAACCGCTACTACTAATTCCTTTTGAGGATTGATATAAATAACATTTCCGCTATTGCCAATCGCCGCATAGCTTCCCTCGTTTTCATCAATAATCCACCAAAGATAACCATACTTCATATCACGAAATTTTTCGCCGCAACGCAGCCTAACTATCGTACTTTCTTCAAGCCATTTTTCAGAAACAATACGCTGGCCATTAAAAACACCCTTTTTCAGACAGAGCAATCCTATCTTTGACATTTCTTCAGCAGACAAACAAAGACCATATCCGGCAGCCGCAACTCCCTTCTCGCCTGAAAACCATATTTTCCCTTTTGGCGCCTTTCCTACTGTGAAAGCCTTGTGCGCTTCGGCATCGGGAGCAACATATATTTTTCGTGGCGCAATCGTCAACGGGTCAAACAGATATTGATTGGCGAAATCTACCGTCGTCATTTTGCTCGCCCGCGCAATGATCCCTGTGAGAATATGAATACCCAAGGTAGAGTATTGAAATTCTCCCGTCATGCCACGCTTGCCGCCCAAAAAATCCAAAGCGGCAATGCTCCAATCTTCCTGTACGCATATTTTTGACCAGGGCTCTGCTGTATACTTATAGGGTGCGGTCATTGTCAGAAGATTTTTCAATGTGACTTTTTGAATTGTTTTTTCTCCTCGTTTGATTTTGTAATCAGGAAAATAATCTAACACATAGTCGTCTACGCTGCCAATCAACCCTTGTTCGATGGCAATGCCAACCAATAGAGAAACAATGCTTTTCGTAACAGACATCGTATGGACGGTATCATCAGCTTTGTAGCCATTCCATATATCGTTTATCATTGTCTTGCCGTTTTGAATAACGGTCACTTGACAGATATTTGACTGGTACTCTGCAACATAACTGTGAAATTCTGATGAATTTATCATTCCATACTCCTTGTCTAGTTTTTTATAAAGCTTTGTCTTTCCCCCGAAGTGTAGTTCCGTTTCATTCTTAGATATTATCTTTATGAACAGGATAATAGACTTCGGTTATATTATCGTTTATCCCTGCATTGTGACAATATTTCAGTAGAAAATTTTGTGTTGACAAAACTCGAAACCGCGTGTATACTATTGAATCGTTCCCTAGGGGCATGGTGTAATGGTAACACGTGGGTCTCCAAAACCTTTGTTGAGGGTTCGAATCCTTCTGCCCCTGCCAAAAGTCGTTCGCTTTGATTCGTTCAGGCGGGTGGCTTTTTTCTTATACTCAAAAGGGCGGAAAGCGCTTTTGGCTTATTCCCCCAAATACATCCCGGCATGCCGCACAAGCTCGGAAAAAAGCTTGAGGGCGCGCCCGTCGGAGGCGAAGGCGCGCTCGGGATGCCACTGTACGCCCAGGAAGAAGGGGAGCGTTTCATGCTCCACCGCTTCGATAACTCCGTCGGGCGCAAGGGCGCTGACGCGCATCCGGGGCGCGGCGTCCCGAACCGCCTGATGATGGAAGGAGTTAACGCTCAATGTTTCGCCGCCAAGAAGGGCGGCAAGCCGCGTATCCGGCACAATGCGCGCCTCGTGGCTGGGATAGCGCCCCGGGCGGGTTTGCCGGTGGGCAATAGGCGGTTTGCCGTCCGGCGTGCGGTACTGGCTGGCTAAATCCTGCCAGAGCGTGCCGCCCAGGGCCGCCGTCATCATCTGCGCCCCACGGCAGATGCCAAGCACGGGCATGCGCAGGGCAACGGCTTTGCGCAATAAACGAACTTCAAATTGGTCGCGCAAGGGGTTTACCTCGCCAAGCTGTTCAATGGGCTGCTCGCCGAACAGGGAGGGCGAAGCGTCGTTGCCTCCGGCGAGAAGCAATCCGCTAAGGCGCGCAAGGCAGGCGTCAAGCAAGGCATCCGTCAGGTCTGGACTGAGCAGCATGGGCACGCCGCCGCCCGCGATAACCGCCCGCATATAATCCCGCAACAAAAAATGCTGGGTTTCGTCCTGGGTAATGCTGCCGGAGATACCAATGAGAGGAGCCGTGTTCATATATACCCATCCGCCTTTCGTATCGGGATAGGTTTTCGAGAAATGCGGGCGATTTTCCTGCCCGCTAAAAAAGCGTATGACAAAAGGGATGGCCGCATACGTGCGCAGCCATCCCTTTTGCGCTTTGTTCCTGTTACTTGGTGGCGCCGCCGCTCATGGCGCGCTCCGCGTTTTCAATCAGGCGCTTGACCATGTAGCCGCCGATGTAACCGGCCTGACGGCTGGGCAGGTCGCCGTTGTAGCCCTGCTTCAGGTTGATGCCCAGTTCGTTGGCGATTTCAAACTTCATGTTGTTCAGGGCCTGCTTGGCTTCGGGTACCATGGTGCGCTGGGTGCTGCTCTGCTGATTCTGATACATTTTTCCTTCACCTCATTCTTAATTTGGGAACCTTAGCGCTGTTGGGAGGCCATCTGCCGCTCCGCCTGCTCGATGAGTCTTTTGACCATGTAGCCGCCTACATAACCGTTGTCCCGGGCGCTCAGGTCGCCGTTGTAGCCCTGCTTCAGGTTGATGCCCAGTTCCCGGGCAATCTCATACTTCATGTTGTCCAGAGCTTCGCGGGCCTGGGGCAGCTCGGGGCGATTGGCGTTTTGCTGGTTTGCCATTTGTCGTTCACCTCCTCATGATCGGTTCATGGCTATTTTGACCCCGCGGCGGCAAAATACGCTGCCAAGTGTTGTCTTGGCAAAAGTAGCAAAATTCGCAAAAACACAAAGGCTTTGCGCAGGTTGTTTGTGTAGGTTTGTCAAACATATTGGACAATGAACTCAATGGGGGAAAGCCAATGGAGGGGCCTCATAGGTAAGTTGTTGGAACGGGAAAGATGAACGGCGAGCTGCTTTGCAAAGTCATCCAGAGAGTAGAAGTCATGGCAAGAATAGAAGCGCTTCTGATCCTCACGGTGGCTGCGCTCGACTTTGCCGTTGTGCCGCGGCGTATACG
>JALEIQ010000266.1 GCA_022769795.1 Clostridiales bacterium | reverse complement strand
CGGGCTTTCTCTTTTACGCCTGATATGGCGATGGCGATGACGGTGCTCAGGCTGGATGTGGTAAGCATGACCGGAAAACGGCGCGAAGCCCCGTCAAAATCAAAAGCAACGTTCTAACTGCTTTTTGCGACAGTTCTCTTTGTCCTTTGCATCGCTGCAGCGGTAGCAAACCTCGTTGGGAAGCCAATCTCCGGAGAAAAAGCAATCCAGGTTTTCAAGGGTGGTTTGGGCGATGTTGGTCAATGCCTCCTCCGTTAAAAAGGCCTGATGTGAGGTTAGGATCACATTGGGACGGCTTACCAGCAGCGCGAGCGTATTATCCCTAACGCCGGTGTCAGATTTGTCCTCGAAGAAAAAGTCCGCTTCTTCCTCATACACGTCGAGGCCAGCGCCACGCACCGTTTCGTTTTCGAGCGCGTCAAGCAGCGCCTGAGAGTCAATCAACTGGCCGCGCGAGGTGTTAATGATTATTGCTCCTTTTTTCATTTTCGAAAAAGCTTCACGGTTTAGGATGTGATAACTCTGCTCTGTCAGAGGACAATGCAGGCTGATTACATCAGAGCGGGTCAGCAGATCGGTCAGAGGCACATACATAAAATCCGCGTTTTCAATCGGATATGGATCGTATGCAAGAAGATTCATTCCCATCCCACGGCAGATATCTATAAATGCACGGCCAATTTTGCCGGTGCCAATTACGCCTGCGGTTTTTCCATGCAAGTCAACGCCGGTAAGCCCGGAAAGGCTGAAATTGAAATCCCGCGTGCGGTTGTACGCTTTATGAACCTTGCGGTTTAAGCATAGCAGCAGCGCCATGGCGTGCTCCGCTACCGCATAGGGCGAGTAGGCCGGCACGCGCACAACCGTAAGCCTGCCGTATGCGGAATGAATGTCCACGTTGCTGTAACCAGCGCAGCGCATAGCCAATATCTTGATTCCCAAGGCGCACAGCGTATCGATGGCTTGCGCGTCAATCACGTCGTTTACAAACGCGCACGCAGCGTCGCAGCCTTTGGCAAGCACGGCGGTTTCTGCCGTAAGTTTGCTTTCAATGTATTTAAGCTTGTAGCTTTCCCTGGCGGCACGGTCAAAATAGAAACGGTCATAGGGCTTGGCGTCAAAAAGAGCGATCTTTTTCATTTATAGAAACTCCTTTCAAAGAGGTATCCTGCCGTCAGGATATCCAAGAAAGGGCTGTTTCAAACAAACGCTGAAAAATGTGCGGTTCAAGAATGCCGCGCCCTTTTTCACCACTCGCCGCCCCAGGCATATGTCAAAAAGCAGTTACCAGAAAGAAAGGCGTTGCATATTATGTCCTTTTCACCCTTTTGGAACACGCTTTCACCACTTCATGGTACAAGCAGCCCACAGCAATGCTTCCTATGCTCCACAAAAGCCACTCCAGCGGGGTTTGAGCTAAATGAAAGCGTTTGCCCAGCACTTCTATCCAAGCGTTGAAAAGAAAGATTTCGAAAGAGGCATTGCCGATGACGCGGAGCGGAGCAAACAAGGCTGCCGCCTTTTGAACCTTGTGAAAGAAAGCGCAAAACCCGGCGCATATTGCCGGTGCAATAAGGAGAAAGGGATGCCAGTACATACCATAGGTGTTCAGCGCCTCGGGAAAAAATGTAAAGGAAAGCAGAAGCAGCAGCATTCCAAGCAAAAAGCCCAACCATACCAGTGGCGCAAAGCGCTTTTGCTTTCGATCCTCAAAGGCCGGGAGCGCGGCAGCCATGCCCAGAGCAAATATGGGCAGGCGCGCAATCGCCATGTACTGCTCCGTGCCAATAAAGCACAGGCCCATCGCAAACAAGCCAACGATCAGATATGCAACGCTTTGAAGCTGTCGCGCGCTTTGGGAAAGAAAGCCCGCCATCAAGGGGGCAAGCAGCAGGGAAAGCGCCAGCGCGCTTATGTACCAGTTGATCATTGCGGGCACATTTGCAAAGAAGCCAAGCATAAATAGGTTTCCCGCTGCCGTGCGCAGGCTTTGCACAGTGCCAAAGCGGTATAGCGGCAGCATTACGCATAGCCATATACAGCAAAAGGGAAGATAGGCGGGCAAAAGCCTGCGCGCGCGACGCAGCAGGTAGCGCCTTGGTTCGCTATCCTTGACCAGCGAATGGTACAAGCCGAACCCGGACAGGAAAAAGAACAGATCCACCCCGCCATAGCCGATTTGCTGAATGAAGCCTAAAACGCCGGAAAGCCCAAGCTGCGCATGAAAAAAAACGACCCACAGAATGGCGATTCCCTTCAGCTCGCTGCGATAGAGACGAAGATTCGCCTGAAATTCCTTCGTAAGCGTCCGCTCCCTTCTCATGCTGTTTTGGTTATTAAAACATAAAACAGCTTAAAAATCAAATTTTCATTCCCTTTCTTGGCATTCCACATGGAATATGGTATACTTTGGAACATATCTTTGCCTGCGGGCAGGGAAAAACGGCTGCATGATGAATGTTTGCCCGGAATGTGGTATAATTGCCATGCACAGCAGCAGGTGCGGTTATGCTGGCATATTTTTGGCTCCATATAGGCAAAAATACGCTAAGAGGGCCAACCGCCGCTTTTCGGCGGAAAAATGCGTGCCGCGGGCACGCGCC
>JALEIQ010000242.1 GCA_022769795.1 Clostridiales bacterium | reverse complement strand
GCTCCGCCCCAAACCCCGGCAGGGGCATAATGCCCCAGCAACCCGTTATTTTTTCGCCAACCCCAGCGCATGTTCATCCCCTCGGCGCGCCCAAGGACGGCCTCTGTCCCTCCAGCCACCCCGGCGCGCCCGCGCCATAGGGGCGCAGGCGGAACAGGAAGGGCGCGTAATGCAGCGTTGAAATGATGCTTTCGCCTGTTTGCAGGGCAGTCAAATCCTCGTCGCCGATCACATGCTCATCCACCACCTGCTCCACCATGCCGCGCTGCACGCTGGAACGATAGCTTTCCAGGGCGCGGTGGCGGCCGTAGAGGCCCTTGATGTACTCGCGGCTGGCGCGCTCCGTGAGGCGAAAGGCCACGGTCGCGCCAACGGCGCTAAGCATGCTGCGCGTCTGCGCGCCGTAGCGCGCTTCCAGCGCGGCCACGCTGTTTGTGGCCATCAAAACCCGCAGGCCCTTTGAGCGGCCCATCAGCAGCGCGTCCTCCAAATGGGGCAGCGCTTCCAGCGCGCCCACGCCGTCCAGGATGAGCGTCATGTCCCCGTCGCGCTCCACGCGGCTGAGGGCCTCCGTCAGGCACAAATCCACAAGGGCCGTGAACACCGGGCGCGACATCTCGCCCCGAGCGGGATCGTAGCAGATAAACAGCACGCGGCCCCCGCGCGCGTTCACAAGCCCGCGCATGCCCAGCTTGCCGCTCAGGCCGAACTGCCCGGCAAACAGCTCCCGCGCGGCCTGCTGTAAGCAGGCCACCACGCCCTGGGCGCGCTCGCCGTCCGCGTCGCCCAGATATCCGGCAAAGGCGCGGAACTCCGGCGCGGCCTCCAAAATCTGGCACATGCTGTCCATGTCAAAGCCGTCAATCAGCTCGCGCAGGGCCTGGTTGAAGCACAGCTCCACGTCGCCCCGGCGCTTCAGGTACACAATCAGCGCCATGATTAAATCGCGCGCGGCCGTGGGATAAAACGGGTGCGCCGCGCCCTCAATCCGGGATTGAAACAGCAGCGAGCACAGCGCGGACGCGTCCTCAATCAGGCGCTGGCCGTCCTTGAGCTCCTCAAACAGGTTCCAGCTATCCGGCCCCTCGGGGCCGCAGGCGCGCTTATCGCCCGCCAGCACTACGTCGCCCTTCTGATACAGGGCGTTGTAGTATTCGCCGTTGGGGTCAAAGATCACCATCATATCATTCTCGGTCATATTGGTGCGCAGGCCGCGCGCCATATGCAGCAGCATGTTGGTTTTTCCCGTGGCGGCGCCGCCCACAAGCAGCATATGCCGGTTTAGCAGGCTTTCGCCCACGGGAAGGTAAACGCTTTTGCCCATGCCGTCCGCCCCGCCAAGGGCGAACAGCGCGTCGGGCTCGCGGTAGGGAATATCCCGGGCAATTTGCAGTCCTTTCAAAACGTTTTGCATGATAGTCCTCCGGCGGCAAACGCCGCGTTCACTCGTGCGGTTCCTTCAAAAGACGGGCCATCTTGCCGGGTGCGGCCGCGCGCCGCTCGCCCGCAAGCTGCTTGAGCGTGCGCAGCACATAGGCGGGCCTGGGCGGCTCGGATGCGGCTTCGGCGGCGGGCTTAGGGGCGGCGGCCCCGCTGTCAGGCGTGCGTCCGGCCTCCGCCGCCCCTTGCGCGGACGGCGCGCCGATAACACCGAACATATCGATTTGTTCAAAACGGGGCATTTTATGCGGCCCCGCGATTTTTTGCGCCTTGGCGCGCGGGGCGGATTCCTGTCCGGCGTGAGTCGCGGAGGGTTCCGCCGCGCCGGTATCGTCGACGTTCTGGGCGGGCGCGGGGCTATGCGGGTCATTCTCCGGGTTGGCCGCCTGCGCGGCTTCCGGGATGAGTTCTTCCGTGCCGGGTTCCGCCGCGCTGGATTTCTCCGCGTCAGCTTTCTTCGCGCCAGATTCCTCCGCGTCGGATTCCTCCATGCTGGGTTCTTTCGCGCCGGATTTTTCTACGCTGAATTTCTCCGCACTAGGTTCTTCCGCGTCGGATTTCTTCGCGCCGGTTTCTTCCGCGTCAGCTTCCACCGCGCCGGTTTCTTCCGCGCCAGCTTTCTCCGCGCCATTCTCGCCGCCCTCCTGGGCAGCCGCGCCGCTCTGCGCCGCCTCCTCCCGCCCGGCCTCCCGCGCCGCTTCCGCGCCAGCTTCCGCCGAAGCCTCCTCGGGCACAAGCAGCTCGTCAAGCGGGTATTCGCGCACGCAGGCGCGCATGGCAAAGCCGCTCTCAATGCACATCTCCCTAAGCGCGTCCGTGGCAAAGGGCGTGGGCTCCTCCCCGCCGTCCTCCGCCGGGGCCGTGCGGTATTGGCGCATGCGGCGCAGATAGGCCAAATCCGCGTCATAGCCGCTTAGCTGCCCGCTCTCGCACTGGGCGGCGGCGCGCGCCACCTGGGCCTCCAAAGCCTCAATCCGCTGGGCCAGCATTTCTTCCGCGCACGCGTATGCGGACGTGCCCGCCTGCATCTGCTCAAGGGCGCTTGCCTCGCGGTACAGCGCGTCAATCAGGCGGCCCTTCCACTCCTGTAGGGCGGCCAGGGCGCGCATGCGGCCATATTCCGCCGCGTCCACCGCCGTATGCTCGCACTTCAGGGCGGTTTCCTCCAGTGCCAGGCGGTTTTGACGCAGCAGCTCCCGGCTGTCGGGCAGGTATACCAGCTTGTTCATCAGCCCCAGCGGGCCCATGCCGCTGCCGTAGGCCGGGTTATTGATAGCCTCCGCCACCAGGGGATGCAGCTCGCGATCGCGCACCACGGCCACGCGCACGCTTGCGGGATAGCGCCCGCCGCCGGTGCGCGCGTCATAGGCGGGCGCGATCTGGAAGCCGTGGCACAGGGCGTACACATCCACGGTGAGGGTCTGCCGGTCGATATATTCGCTGAAGTCCTGATAGGGCAGCCATAGGTTGCTCAGGAAGGGATCATCCTCAAAGCAGAGCTGCGCCAGCCTTGCGGTGCCGCGCGTAACGGGCGTGCGCTCAAACGTATCGCAGGCATAGCGCCACGGCGCGTACTGGCGCACGCCCTCGGCGCGCTTGGCGTTCTGGGTAAACAGCGCGGGGCCCGGCGCGGGCCCGCCGGTAAGGGCGCGCAGGATGCTTAGATCCTGCATCACGCGGCCAAGCTGCTTCTGGCGCACGCACACGGCGTTCAGCTCGTTTACGCGCAGGTAATCCTCCTCAAAGCGGGCGGGATCGTAGCGCTCGCCCATGGCAAGGCGGGCCTTGAAATAGGCCGTCACATGCGCGCAGCGCGCGGTGATGCGCAAATCCCGCTCCACGCCCGCCAGCACGCCGCCGCCCCTGGGAAAGATGCTCTCCGGCACGGCAACCGCCTGATGGCCCCCGCCGATCATGTGCAAAACAAGCCGTTCGCCCACAAACGGCTGGTACTGCGGGAACATGGCGGCCCAGGCCCCGTCCACCGTGACCACGCCGCCGCGGAAGCGCCCGTCCGGGGCAAAGCAGCGGCGCGCGTTATCGCCCGTATAGAGGCCGGGCAGCTCGGCGCACAGCTTTTGATGGTATTCGGCTTCATCCGTGGAAAAGCCCTCGGGCGATACCCTGGCGCGGTTGCCCGGGACGCTCCCCACATAGCTCATGTTCACAATCAGCTCTACCGGAAAAATGGGCAGAAAGCTGCGAAAACGCGGGGGAACCCATCCATCCGCCTGGGCGAAGGCGCGCTTGGCCCCGGCCCACAGGGCTTCCTCGTCCAGGCCCGCGTAGCTGATAATGCCCGTCTGCCGGGTGGTGGTTCGCATAACCGCGCCTCCTTTCACCGGTGCGCTCAAATATCGTACACAAATTGCAGCTTGGGCAGCAGCCTGTCCACCCCAAGCTTCAGGTTGAGGATGCGCGGCTCGCCCGTGGCATGCAGGATGAAGGCCTGCCCATCCCCGGCGTTCAGCATTAACAGCAGCGGCTCCGCCCCGTCGCAGGTGGAGGCCATACAATAGCTCAAGGGCACGTCGGGATGCTCGCGCCGGTACAGCCCCGCCTCCTCAAAGGCCTGGGCGGGGGTGGCAAGCTCGGTGTTGCGGCAGGTTTCAAACGTGCGGTGGTACAAAAAGCTGAGCGGGCTATTCATATGCGCCACGGGCAGATGAAAACGAATCTCCAAAAACTGGCACATGGACACGTATTCCACAATGCTTGCGTGAAACTGCTTGGCCTTTGGGCCAAGCGGCACGGCCCGGTCCGTCCAGGGCACGGGCTGCCAAAAGGCGTAGCCCGGGCGCTGGCAGCCCGGCAGCACGAGCTTTTTATCCATGGGCTCGCGCAGGTAGGTAAGCGGTCTGCGCCCCGTTTCCTTAATGGCCGTTTGCTGGAACCGAATCAAATAATCCCGCATGATGAGCGAAAGCGCCGTCTGCATAGCCCCTCATCTCCTAAACGTTTTGAATGCCTTGCCCGCCCGCCTCAAACCCGGTAGCGGATCAGCGCGGCGGCCTGCCCGGTGTAGGGGTCGGTGGAAACGTCCACCTCTCCAAAGGGGCATTGAACCCGAAAGCAGCCCAGCGTATCGGGGCAGGGATCCCTGAGCTGAAGGCGCTTGAGCAAAAAGGCGCGCTGCTTTTCCGCCTTCGCGCCCGGCTGGGAGGCGTACAGCCACACGCCGCAAAGCGCGCCGTCGCGCAGCAGGCATACCGGCGTGATTTCGCCGCCCGCAACGGGCCGGGGCAAAAGCGCCCAGTCCCTGTCCCGCGCCGCGGCAAGGCGCTCGTTTACCTCCACGGCCGGCATGTGCGCCCAAAGCCGGGAGCCATCCAGAAATGTGAGCTCGCCCGTTGTATAATTCAGCAAAGCCCTTCCCTTACCTTTCGTGCGTTGGTAGTAATCAAAGTGTATCATCCGGCGGATGGGCTGTCAACCGGGCGGATGGAAAGCTTTTGGGGGGATGCGGGGAATGCGCGGGGAGGGGGAATGCGCGGCGCGGCGGGCGGCATGAAGGGGGAGGCGGGCGCGGCGCTGTCAGCGGGTTTTGCAACCATTGAGGCTACGCGTTTGTCCGCGCTTGCGAGGCGGGTGTCTACAGCCGCCGCGCTAGCCTTTGGCTGGCGCGCTGCTTGCTTGGGCGGCGCTGCGGCGCAGGGTTTTGGGGCTCTGCCCCAAGCCCCGGCAAGGGGTTGAACCCCCTGCACCCCGCGCGTTTGTCCCCGCTTACGTTTTGGGTGTCTACAGCCGCTGCGTCAGCCTTTGGCTGGCGCGCTGCTCGCTTGGGCTTGCGCTGCGGCGCGAGGGTTTGGGGCTCCGCCCCAAGCCCCGGCAGGGGGTTGAACCCCCTGCACCCCGCGCGTTTGTCCCCACTTCCGCTT
>JALEIQ010000237.1 GCA_022769795.1 Clostridiales bacterium | reverse complement strand
GGGGGAGGCAGGAACTGAAAAAACAGAAGGGCTCAGTTCTCGTCCTGAGCTGCCGCAGCAAATGGGCCTGCCGCACGGCCCCAGTCCGCCCAGCATTTTGGCCTCGTCACGCACGCCAATCTGGCGCAGCTCAATGCGCGTATGGAATACCGAGGCCAGGTCCTTCACCAGCGAACGGAAGTCCACACGGCCGTTCGCCGTAAAGTAAAACAGAATTTTGGCGTTATCAAACGTCTGTTCCACGCCCACCAGCTTCATATCCAGCTTGTGTTCCTCAATTTTGTGCTGGCAAATGCGGTAGGCTTCCTTCTCAAACTGCTCGTTCTCCGCGGCGTGCTTTGCGTCCGCGTCCGTGCCGATGCGCAGCACCTGCTTGAGCGGGGAAGCGATCAGCTCGTCATCCACCTCGCGCACGCCGGTAATCACCTGGCCGTATTCCACGCCGCGCGCCGTTTCCACCACCACAAAGCTGCCCGCGGCGGGCCACAGCTTGCCGGGATCAAAGTAATATAGCTTTCCGGCGTTTTTGAATCTTACGCCAACGACTGTTGCCATTTGGTCTGTTCCTCCAATAACCTCATCATCAAATGATCGATATTCGTCTGCCAGTTCACCTGGCCTGCCTTGCGCCGCCGCGTGTCAAACACCGCGTTGAGCAGCGCGTTAAGCTCCTTTACCTCCGCCTGCCTCGCGGCCCTTTGCCAAAGCGCGGGATAGCCGGCAAGCGCCTTCGCGTCCATTTGTCCGGTGCGCACAAGCAGTGCTTGGTAAATAGCCTGCTCCAGCGCGTTTAAGTAGCTGTCCGCCCCGTCGCGGCTTTCCTTCAGCCGTGTGGATAAGCTTACGGCCATAGCGTCGCTGACAATGGAAAGGGCCTCGTTCACAAACTGCTGCGCGTCGCTGTTTTGCTTACTCTCGTCCAGCAGCGCCAAGGCCGTACCAATATTGCCGCCACACCGCGGCAGCACCTGCCCCACACGCTCCGCCGCATACCCCATGCGCTCCAGCGTATGCGCTATCTCCTCGTCCGGCCAGGGGGTCAGCTTCACGCGCACACAGCGCGAAGCTATGGTACCCAGCGTCGCCGTCAGCTCATGCGTCATCAGCAGAAACACTACGTTTGCCACCGGCTCCTCCAGGGATTTGAGCAGGCAGTTCTGCGCCTGCACGGTCATTTTTTCCACCGGTTCAATCAGCACAACGCGGTAGCCGCTGCCAAAGGCATGCTGGCTGGTTTTTTGAATAATCTCCCTTACGCGATCCACGCCGATTTGCTTGCCGTCATCCGCAAAAACGGTCAGCACGTCGGGTTCGTTGCCATCCAGCACGCGCCTGCACGCATCGCACACGCCGCAGGGCTTGTGTGGCGATACGCAAAACAGGGCGCTTGCCAACACCCTGGCAAGCGTACGTTTGCCAAGGCCGCGCGCGCCCGTCAGCAAATAGGCATGCACCATTTCGCGCCTGCGAAACTGGTTAAGCACCACGCCAATGCCCGCGTTAAGCTGTTCATAAAGCATAAACGCGGGCAAAAGGGAATCATTCTGTGCCAATGCGTTTCCTTTCCCGGGTTACAGCTTTATAAACTGGTCTACCGTGAGTATAAAAATGGTGGCGCCGCCCACAACAACCTCAATAGGATACGGCGTATACGAGCCCGGCATCCCCACCATGGAAGCGGGGGAAGGCGCAATCTGCTTGCGGCTTTTGCACACCTTTTCAATAATGTCCATGGCGGCCTGGAAACGCTCGTCCTCCACACCCACAAGCAAGGTGGTGTTGCCCGCGCGCAGGAAGCCGCCTGTGGTCGCCAGCTTTGTTACGCCAAAGCCGTCGCCCATGAGCTGGCTAATCAAGCGGGAAGCGTCCTCGTCCTGTACGATAGCGATGATTAGTTTCATACGTCTATCCCTCCCAAATCGGTTCTTGAGAACCGCTTTTAGTATACAACAAAAACATGGTTTGCGCAACTAAGGCATGGGAAGCTCCCATGCCTTCGTTTTTCATTCTTTTGATTTTCGTGACCAATCAATGAAGGAATCCACCGGCGGCGTTCTGGCCTATTCCTTTTCGCCGTCCGTCTTTTCGGAAGCCTGTGGTTCTTCCCCATCCGTCGTTCCGCCACCGGCCACACGGATATCATCCGCCGTAAGCAGCATGAGCTGTTCACGGGTCACATCCGCCTGCCTCGCCAGGCGATCCGCCTGCGCGCTCACAGCGCGCTCAAACAGGTTGCGCACGCCGCGCGCGTTTCCAAAGCCCTCCACATCCAGGCTGCACAGCGCCAGCAGGCCTTTCAGCAGGTCGCGGGCGTCCCCGGCAAGCTCATATCCGCTCTTTCGGCAGCGCATATCAAAGATGTCCAGCATTTCCTGAACCGTATAATCCGGGAAGTTCACGAAACGGTTAAACCGGCTTTCCAGCCCTGGATTCGATTTGATGAACGCCTCCATCAGCTCCGTATACCCGGCCACGATCACCACCAAATCCTCCCGGTGATCCTCCATGGCTTTCAGCAGCGTATCCACGGCCTCCTGACCATAATCCGTGCCGCCGCGGTTGGTAAGGGCGTAAGCCTCGTCAATAAACAGCACGCCGCCCAAAGCCTTTTGAATGACCTCGCCTGTTTTGATGGCGGTCTGCCCCACATATCCGGCCACCAGGCCGCTGCGGTCTACCTCAATCAGCTGTCCCTTGCTCAGAATGCCCAAACACTTATAGACCCGCGCCATAAAGCGCGCGATCATGGTTTTTCCTGTGCCTGGGTTGCCCGAAAACACCATGTGCAGCGAAAGGTCGTTCACGGGCAGGCCGTTTTCCTTGCGCAGCTTTTGGACGGTCACCAGGTTGATGAGGCTTTCAACCTCCTTTTTCACCGTATCCAGGCCGATGTACTCCGCAAGCTCCTTTTGAAGCTCCTCCATGGTTTCGGCGGGTTCCTGCGCAGCCTGCTCCGCCTGGGCGGCTTCCGTGTGCTGAGCGGCGGGCTGCTCTTGACCGGCTTCGCCCACCTGGGACGGCTGTGCGTCCGCGCCCGGCTGAGGCATCCCCCACAAATCGTCCGCAATGCGGGTTAAATTGCTGCGTGTAAGCTGATTGATAACGTCCATTTGAAGCTGTATAATCTCGTCCTTGCGATCCATTTGTACATGCCCTCCATGCCAAGCGGCCTTATTGCTCCTTGATCGCTTCCTGCGGAATGAACATACGGCACTCCTTGCCATCCAGGCTGGTTTGCACATAAGCCCATTCCTCGCCCATAAAGGCAAGCAGCACAACCTCGTCCCCCGCTTCCAGCTTTGCCACGGTTCCCTTGCCGTTAAGCGGGTCGTCCGTGGCGTTGGCATTGTGGGTAAGCGTTATGGGGATGGAGCTGAAAGCCAGCCGCGCCACGCTTTCCGCGTCGCCAAGCGTTGTGTCCTCAATATAGCCCATGCGCCCGCGCGAACCGTTGCCGATGTCATAGCTCACAAGCACCCAACCGTCTTCCACGCCGTAGATCAGCACAGTTTCATCCGTGGTGACCTGCGCGCCGCGACGCTGGTAAGCCTCCTCGGAAGGCGCGCCATACACCTTCAGCGTGCGTGCCTTCTCAAAGCTCGCGTCGCTTAACGCGGCCAGCGTAGGCGCCTGCGCGCGGGCCTGCTCATAAGGCGAAAGCGTAGGCGTTGGGCTGGGGGTTGGCACGGGCGTAGGCGTGGCCGTGGGAACCGGCGTAGGGGCGGGCGTAGGCGTGGGCGTGGGCACAGGGGTTGGGCTGGGCGTGGGGGTTGGCGCGGGGGTTGGGCTGGGGGTGACAAATTCCTCGGGCGCCACACGCTCTCCCTGGCGATTGAGCACATACCCGCTGAGCGTTCCGTCCGGCTCGCACAGCGTAAAGGCGCTGTCGCTGCCAATATCCAGCGTGCCGTTCAGCACGCCGCTGCGAAGCTCGCCATCAACCACGGTATAATTGCTCACCGTCACTGTCAGCAGCTTTCC
>JALEIQ010000227.1 GCA_022769795.1 Clostridiales bacterium | reverse complement strand
ACGCCTGACAGAGCTATTACTAATCGTCAGTAATTCAGATGGCGAGCCGGATACATCGAGAGGTGTAAGTCCGGTTCTGGGAGGGGTTGAAGCAAACCTACAGCAGTAATGCTGTAAGGCGGTTTCTTCCTACTCTACATGCGCATTCTGAGCAACTTCCTTATGGACGTTTGCGGCCTGAAGGGCGATTGGAGCATGGAAGCCTATGCGGATATAGCCGTGCGGCAGATCCGCGAGCAGGTGGGCGACGGAACGGTGCTTTTGGGCCTTTCCGGCGGAGTTGACAGCGCCGTGGCCGCCGCGCTCCTCTACCGCGCCATCGGCGGCAGGCTTACCTGCGTCTATGTGGATCACGGCTTTATGCGCGCTGGAGAAAGCGACCAGGTGGTTGATATCTTCACAAAGACCTTTCCTGTGGAGCTGGTGCACGTTAACGCGGCGGATCGTTTCTTTGCCGATCTCAAGGGCGTTACCGATCCCGAAACCAAGCGCAAGATCATCGGCCGCGACTTTGTGGAGGTATTTAAGGAGGAAGCCCGAAAGCTTGGCAAGCGCGACCATTTTGCGCAGGGCACCATCTATCCCGATGTGATTGAAAGCGGCAAAGCCAAGGGCAGCGCCGTTATCAAAAGTCATCACAACGTGGGCGGCTTGCCCGCGGAGCTTGGCTTTGAAAGCCTTGTGGAGCCGCTGCGCATGCTCTTTAAGGATGAGGTTCGCAAGCTGGGCCTGACCCTTGGCCTTCCCGAAAGCCTTGTGTACCGCCAGCCCTTCCCCGGCCCCGGCCTGGCCATCCGCGTAATCGGCGAGCTTACGCCGGACAAGGTGCGCATCGTGCGCGAAAGCGACCTCATCCTGCGGCAGGAAATGGCCGCGGCTGGCCTGAGCAAGAGCGTTTCGCAGTACTTTACGGTACTCACCGGCGCGCATTCCGTCGGCGTGATGGGCGACGAGCGCACCTACGCCTATGCGGTGGCCCTTCGCGCCGTAACCACCGACGACTTTATGACCGCCGATGTGGCGCAGCTTCCCTACGAGCTCCTGGGCAAAATCGCCACGCGCATTGTAGGCGAGGTGGCCGGTTGCAACCGCGTGCTGTATGATATTACAACGAAGCCGCCGGCTTCTATTGAGTGGGAGTGACCACCAAACAAGCGACACCCGCCAGAAGAATTCCGCAATAGCCGGATTTCTCTGGCGGGTGATTTTTCATCTAAGTACAAATTCTGATAAAAGGGCCCTCATTGCATCCGTAATCTTCAGCGAATCTTCCGCCTTTTTCGGCGGAATCTTGCTATACCGGCACCACATGAAGTATAATACAAAGAACCTGATTTTTTTACAAATAACGGGAGGTTTCCCACATGACTGACATGGAACAGCGCGCGGCGGCTCGCGAGTTTGCCGCCTATTGGCAGAACCGCGGGGACGAAAAGCAGGAAACCCAAACCTTCTGGCTGACCCTTTTGCAAAAGGTGCTGGGCGTGGACGATGCCGACAAGCTCATTGCTTTTGAGGTTCCTGTCAAGCTGGATCATGTCAGCTTTATCGACGCCTTCATTGCCGAGAATCGTGTGCTGATCGAGCAAAAGGGCAGCGATATTGACCTTCGGAAGGGCTACAGGCAGTCGGATGGTTCCATGCTGACCCCTTACCAGCAGGCGCGGCGATACGCGGGCTATCTGCCCCACGACCAAAACCCGCGCTGGATTGTTGTGTGCAATTTCCGTGAGTTCCACATCCATGATATGAACCGTCCCAACGACACACCGGATGTGATTCGACTTTCTGAGCTGGAGGAGCAGGCGCACCGGCTGGCATTCCTTGTGAAGCGTGCGGATAAGGTGCTCCAACGCGAAATGGAGATTTCCATCCAGGCCGGAGCCCTGGTGGGCAAGCTGTATGACGCTTTCCAGAAGCGCTATATTGATCCTGAGAGCGAGCGCGCCTTGAAGAGCCTGAATATGCTCTGCGTTCGTCTGGTATTCTGCCTGTATGCCGAGGATGCGGGAATCTTCGGCAGCCGTCAAATGTTCCATGACTATATGCAGGCCGCCGGGGTGAAGCGCGCCCGTCAAGCGCTGATCGACCTGTTCCGGGTGCTCGATACCCCTGTCGCCGAGCGCGACCCCTATATGGAGGAAGAGCTGGCGGCCTTTCCCTATGTCAACGGCGGCCTGTTCAGCGATGAAAGCATTGAAATTCCGCAGTTCAACGAGGAAATCTTCAACATTCTGCTGACCAAGGCCAGCGGCGATTTCGACTGGAGCCACATCAGCCCCACCATCTTTGGCGCTGTGTTTGAATCCACCTTGAACCCGGAAACCCGCCGCAGCGGCGGCATGCATTACACGTCCATCGAAAACATCCACAAGGTCATCGACCCTCTGTTCCTCGACAAGCTGCACAAGGAGTTTGAAGAAATCCGTGCCACGGAGGTTCTGCGCACCCGCACGGCCAGGCTCAAGGCCTTTCAGGATAAGCTGGCGGGGCTGACCTTCCTCGACCCCGCGTGCGGCAGCGGCAACTTTCTAACGGAAACCTACCTTTCCCTGCGAAAATTGGAGAATGAAGTCGTCCGCCTGCTGATTGACACAAAGAAGGGTGCGGTCGCAGGTCAGATTGCGATGGATCTAGGCGGAGATTTCAGCCCCATCAAAGTGAGCATTCAGCAGTTCTATGGCATTGAGATTAACGACTTTGCCGCGACGGTTGCCAAAACGGCCCTATGGATTGCGGAAAGCCAGATGATGAAGCAGACGGAGGACATCGTTCACATGAACCTGGACTTCCTGCCGCTCAAGAGCTATGTGAACATCGTGGAGGGCAACGCCCTGCGGCTGGACTGGTCGCAGGTTGTGGACAAGGACAGGCTGGATTATATTATGGGGAACCCGCCGTTTGTGGGCTATTCCCTGCAAAGCAAGTCCCAGAAGGATGATATCCTAAGCATTTATGTGGATGAAAAAGGCAAGCCCTACAAGACCGCTGGTAAAATTGATTATGTTGCGGGCTGGTATTTCAAGGCGGCGCAGCTCATGGCAGGAACCTGCATCCGCACCGCGTTTGTTTCCACCAACTCCATCACGCAGGGTGAGCAGGTTGCCGGAGTATGGAAGCCGCTATATGACCGTTTTGGCATTCATATTGACTTTGCCCATCGTACTTTCCGTTGGGATAGTGAGGCAAGCTTGAAAGCACAGGTGCATTGCATTATTGTGGGGTATAGCGTTGCACCGAATCATGAAGTGAAACGGCTATTTGATGGTAACCGCATACAGATTGTTAGCAACATCAATCCATACCTTATTGAAGTTAAGACCCTATTCATAGAGGCAACAAGCAAACCACTATGTAATGTTCCGCAATTACTCAATGGCGGGAAACCGACAGAAGGTGGCTTTCTCATATTAAGTGAGGAAGAAAAAGACGAGCTCCTTACAGCTGAACCACAAGCGGAAGTATTCATTCGCCCATACATGATGGGCAAAGACTTCATCAATCGCAAGCCTCGCTATTGCTTGTGGATGGTTAAAGCGAATCCTTCCATTGTGCGGCAGTGTCCAAGCGTCATCAAGCGTATTGAGCAAGTCAGAGAGTACAGATTGGCAAGTCCTAAGGAAGCAACGCGACGGAAAGCAGAAACGCCAATGCTGTTTGACGAAGTGCGTGAGTGCACGATGGACTATGTTGCTATCCCCAAGGTTTCATCAGAAAATCGTCGCTATATACCAATGGACTATCTTTCAAAGAATGTTATTCCAGGAGACATGTTATTTATGATGCCCAGTGCATCACACTATTGCTTAAGGTTTTTGCATCCCAAATTAGCTTTTGAGAGCCGTAATCAGCATGCTAAAATGAACTTTTTTCTCAAAATGGTGCGAGGAAACCGCTCTCATGGCCGAAATCCATTTCGTAAGCTATTGTCCTGGTTTCAATCCTTTGCTATAGTTGCAGGTGGCTTTGAGGTGAATCACCTGCTGGCTACAAATTGGCTGCAAAATCTTCGTGGGCGTCGTGGATTTAGGCGAAATTTATGGATTTTAGGTCATTTTTGCGTACTAATGATGCGTGTTTTGCCTATCAAATAAGGTCTTAGCCCTGAGTGGGAGTAACCTCCAAACGCATCATAAAAACCCCAATCTCCCGCATCACAAAGCCCTTACCGGCCTTGTCGCCAATAAGGGCTTCCTTTCTTTTTCTCTTTCTCTATCTCTCCGCTCACCGCACACTTTCACCCGAAAGCCCTACCCGCGCCACGCCGCTGCGCATGGCGGCTTCGGCCACAGCGCGGGCAACGGCCCTGCCCACGCGCTTATCAAAGGCATGGGGCAGGATATATGCGGGCGAAAGCTCGCTTTCAGATACCAATGAAGCAATCGCATAGGAGGCCGCCAGCTTCATCTCCTCGTTGATCTCGCGTGCGCGCACGTCCAAAGCGCCGCGGAAGATGCCCGGGAAGGCCAGCACGTTGTTGATCTGGTTGTCGTAATCGCTGCGCCCTGTGCCCACTACCTTCGCCCCGCCGCGAAACGCCTCCTCAGGCAGAATTTCCGGCGTGGGGTTCGCCATGGGAAACACAATGGGATCTCGCTTCATGCAGCCGATCATTTCAGCGGTTACGATGTTGGGCGCGCTCACGCCTATGAACACATCCGCCCCCGTCATTGCTTCCCTGAGCCCGCCAATGAGGCGGCGGCGGTTGGTCATGCGGCTAAGCGCCTCCTGCGCCTGGTTCATGCCCTTGCGCCCCTCCACCAGCGTTCCCTGCAAATCAACCAGTATCAGCTCGCCCACGCCAAAGCGCAGCAGATGGCGCGCAATGGCGCAGCCCGCCGAGCCCGCCCCGTTGATAACGCAGGTAATGTCCTCCATACGCCTGCCCGTCACCTTCAGGGCGTTGAGCAGAGCCGCCGCCACCACCACGGCCGTGCCGTGCTGGTCATCATGAAAAACGGGGATGTCGCATAGTTCCTGAAGCCTTCGTTCAATTTCAAAGCAGCGGGGCGCGGCGATATCCTCCAAATTGACGCCGCCAAAGCTGCCCGATAGCAGGTAGACCGTGCGCACGATCTCATCCACATCCTTGCTTCTGATGCATAAGGGAAAGGCGTCCACATCCGCAAACTCCTTGAAAAGCACGCATTTGCCCTCCATAACCGGCATTCCGGCCTCGGGGCCGATGTCGCCCAGGCCAAGCACCGCCGTGCCGTCCGTCACAACGGCCACAAGGTTGCTCCGCCGCGTCAGCTCGTAGGACTTTTCCACGTCCGCATGGATCGCCATGCAGGGCTCCGCCACGCCCGGCGTGTAGGCAAGCGACAGGCTCTCCCGGTCGCTAACGCGCACGCGCGGCGTGATTTCTATCTTTCCATTCCACTCATAGTGCTTTTTCAACGCTTCCGCGCGAAAATCCATATCCTATCCGCTCCTTCACAAATATAGCCCGCCATTTTTCGCGGGCCTTCTTCCCGGTCGGACGCCTGTTGACATCGCTTAAAATTCCTATAAAATAGTATTCAGACTCCATTTTTTCAAAGCCAGCATCCACGGGAAAGGCGGCCAGCATCCATGAAACCAGTAACCGCTCGGGAAATGCGCGATATCAACCGGACATGCATTCTGGAATACATGCGCCAGCGCGGCAAGGTATCCCGCTCGGCTATCGCCGAGGATTTGGAGCTTAGCCTGTCCAGCGTTGTGCGCATCACCAACGAGCTGATGGACGACAAGCTTATCCGCCTTCAGGGCGAGCACGAATTCAGCGGCGGCCGCCGCCGTCCTTTGATTGAATTGGATACCACACATAACGTGGTGGTTTCCCTCAGCCTGGGCGCCACAACGGCGACGGCTTGTTTGTGCGATATCACCGGTAACATTCTCGACAGCGTATCCCAAAAGCACAATCTCAAGGGCGCAAGTTGCATCGAACTGCTGCATCAACTGGCGGATGAAATGCTCTCCCGGGCCGCCTACAAAATCGTGCGCGGCATTTCAGTGGGCGTTCCGGGCGTGGTGCTGGACGGCAACCGCGTTATGGCCGCCCCCGCTGTGGGGCTGGATAACTTCTGCCTTGCCGACCGTATGGCGCCGCATTATGAATGCCCCGTGCTTGTGGAAAACGATGTAAACCTCGCCGCTCTGGGCGAGCTGTGGTTCGGTTACGGCAAAGCCTGCTCCAACCTGATTTATATTCACGTGGGAACCCTGCTGGGCATGGGCATCGTTTTGGACCGGTGTATCCTGCGCGGCGCGCACCATGGCGCGGGCGAGCTGGGCTATCTCATTTTCAACGACGACGAACTCAAGAAGGCCTATCCGCAGTACGGCGCGTTGGAGGAAAGCCTGTCCGGCTACGGCCTGCAACGCATTGCCTCCAGCCGCGCAGAAGGCTCGCGACCCGTAACGCCAAAGGAATTGTTTGAGCTTGCGCAGTCCGGCACGCCATGGGCACAGGATATGGTGGAGGCGTTCCAACGCAAGCTGTCCATGGTGCTGGTATCCGTTTCAGCGCTGTTTGACCCCGAAATCATCGTGCTGGGCGGCGGCGTGATGGAAAGCGCCTGCAAATACCTGCCCGCCATTCGCGCCAACATCGCGCTAAAAACCCCTAACCCCATCCGCCTGGAGCATTCCAAGCTTGGCCGCAACGCCCGTATCCTGGGCGGGTGCGCCTCCATCATGCACCATGTCATGCATTATAGCGTGATAAAGGGTATGCTGTAAGCGCTCAAACGGCCTTTTCCAGCCCAATAGCGCCCATGCGCACACCCGCGCGTTTGGCCGCGAGATAAACCGCGCCGCTTTCCGCGGGATTGCTTAACAGCACCGGCTGCCAGAGAGGGAACTCCGCCAGCACCTTTGCGGCTACTCTTTTCATCATCCATGGCGTGTTCAGAAAGAAGCCGCCCGCAAAAACCAGCAGGTATGCCTCCTTTTGCATCGCTAGCCGGTTTCCCAGTGCCAGCGCCATATGCGAAAGGTGCTTCGCGGCGTCCTCCATAATCGCGGCGGCCATTTCATCTCCCTGCTCGAAAGCGATAACCACCTGCGGCGCCAGCTTGGCGATATCCGACTTATTTTTACGATAGACAAAATCCACAACCTCATCTGCGCGGCTTACGCCCAGCTTGGCGTGAATCAGCTCCGTAAGCAGGGTTTCGGGTCCTATTCCGTCATGGGCGCAAAGCGCGGCCGAAATGGCCTTGCGCGCCAGCCAGTAGGCGGAGCCTTCATCCCCCACCAAATAGCCGTATCCACCCACGCGCCATTGCTCCCCCGCCGCGTTGACCGCAAAGCCGATAGAGCCTGTGCCGCTAATCAGCAGCACGCCGGGCTCGCCCATGGTTTGCGCGGCCAGCGCAATTTCCGCGTCGTTCATCACATAGGCCGGGCAGGGCAGTTTCATTTCCTCCACGATCTTCTTAACCGTTTGAAGCGACTGCTCCGTGTCCACGCCGGCGGTTCCCAGGCACAGCGCCAGGCAATCCGCAATCCGTTGGCCGGATTGGCTGCAAAAGCGCTCGATCAATTCTTCCAGATGTGCTTTGACAACCTCGCAGGAATTGCTTTCGATGTTTGTGCTCTTGCCCACGCAGCGGCCCAGCACATTTCCCTTTTCGTCGCAAGCCAGCAGCCGGGAACGGGTGCCGCCTCCGTCGATTCCGATCAGGTATTTCATTGAATCATCCTTCACATTCGCTTTCAAAGCCGTCAAATTCGTTCCAGGCCCTCCGCCTGAAGCCTCCGCGCCTTCGCCTCGTCCGCATGCCGCGCCGCCAGCCAGCCAAGATCGCTTTCCCCGCGCGCCGCCTGACGCGCCAGCATATCCGTCATTGCCTGAGGCCCGCAGCCGCCGGGAATATTGCGAATCTCCACAAAATGCTCCGGCGCCAGGCAAGCGCGAAGCTTTTCAAAGGGAACCTCCAGACGGCTGCCCGTGACCTGCTCAAAGAAGGCGGCAAGCTCGTCTTTTCTCAGGGAGGTAAGCGGCCTGCCCTGCTGCGACAGCGTGCGCGCCACCAGCGTGGCCACGCTGTGCGCCTTGCGGAAGGACACCGGCGTTTCCCTTACCAGCGTATCCGCCAATTCTGTAATCACCGCAAAACCGTTGCGCGCGCGCTCCAGCATAACGTCCTTGTTCAGCGTGACCGTCGTCATAACGTTGCCCCAGAGGGCGTAACACTTGGCCAGCGTATCGCAGGCCCGCCACAGGAAGGGCTGCGCGTCATCCTCCGTATCTACAATATCACCATAGGGCGTGTTATGGAGCATTTGCAGCAGCGTCTGGCATTGCCCGTTCACAGAGGACAGCAAACTGCGCAGGTGCTCAATGGAAACCGGGTTGCGCTTCTGCGGCATAATGGAGCTGACCTGAACATAGGGATCCGCCGCGCGCAGCACGCCAAATTCCTGACTAGCCCACAGCATTAAGTCCTGTATGATTCTACCAGCATCGATAGCGCAAAGCAACAGTGCCGTTGCCGCCTCGCCCAGATAATCGCCGCCGCCGATAGCATCGTAGCTGTTAAGAATATAGCCGTCGAAGCCCAGCAGCTCCGCCATGCGCTCGCGGCTGATGGGAAAGCCGGTGGTGGTGATGGCGCAGGCCCCCATGGCGCTGTGGTTCACCGTTTCATAGGCATGGCGCAGGCGGTCAAAGTCGCGCTCCAATACCTGGCAGGCACCCAACAGGTAATGGCCAATCGTGCTCACCTGCGCCTGCTGCGTATGCGTGATGGCCACCATAATCGTGTCGCGGTGCTCCTCCGCCACAGCCGACAGCTTGCCGGTGAAGGCGCATAGCTCGTCCATCACTCCGGCCAGGCAGCGCCTGAGCACCATGCGGTACATGGTAACGCCCATATCGTTGCGGCTGCGCGCCAGATGCAGGCTTCCGGCAGGATCGCCGCAAAGCTCCAGCAGCTTGGCCTCCACCTCGAAAAACAAATCCTCATAGCGCCCCGTATACTCGCCACGGGCGAGCGATTCCGTATCAAGGGTTTCCAGTCCCTTGCGGATGGCTTTTGCCTCCTCGCGGGTCAGCAGTCCCTGCTCGGTAAGCATAATCAGCTGCGCGCGGTTCACCTCCATCATCGCGCCTAGCAGATGCTCCCTGGCGTTGTCATAGGCGGGCTTCAATACCAGCGCCGTAAAGGATTTTGCGGGAAACCGCGCCCCATCCTGACGAAGCGTTTCTTCCCGAAGGTTTTCATAATTGCTCATTGCCCGTTGCCTCCTTCTGTCGTAAAAGCCAGCCATGCCTGAACCGCCTGATCGAGCGCTGCAAACGCCCGCTTGAGTATCTCCCGCCCCGTTTGCGTGGAGGCCGCTGAAATGCGACCCGCGTACCTGGGAAAGTTTGGCGGCTTGCTTTCCACATGCACATTGCGTCCCGCCAGCTTGCGGCTGGGCAGATCGTAAGCCGCGTCGCCCACAGCCTGCTGCCCCAGCGCCGCCCATGCGCAGGAAAGCTCATACGGCCCGCCGTGTCCCCTGCCGCCGCCAGCGAAGAACCGCTCCGTTTCTTCCTGCGTAAGCAGTTCCCACCAGTTTACCAGCAGCGTGTGCGCATCGCTATGCACGGCTTCCGCCGCCGCGCGCCCAATGCCCATGTTTCCGTCATGCGCGTTAAGAATCAGCACTCTTGAAAAACCAGAGGCGTAAATGCCATCCAACACGTTGGTCAAATAGCTCAGCATCACCGGGGGATCTATGCTCACCGTGGGCGCGCCCTTGGTTTTGTTGGGGCATGCCGTATAAAACACCGGCGGGTAGGCAACGCAGCGGTAGCGCGCCTGCGCGTATTCGGCAAACGCCATGGCAAGCGCCGCGTCGGTGCCCACCGGGGCCATTGGGCCGTGATATTCAAAGCTGGCCAGCGGCAGCAATGCAAAGTCCGCTTCTTTGGCACAGTTCTCCCAGTCGCGGCCCCAGATTTCTATTCCCTTCATGTTTTTCTCTGTCCTTTCCCACTCCGCGTGCTCCAAGCCGTCAGACGGCCGAAACGTTCGAATCGCCCTTCAGCTTTTCAGAGATCAGCAGCAGCACCGCCACCAGCACAATCTGTAGCGTGCCGTATGCGCACGCCGTACCGAAGCGGAAGGAATACATTTGATTGTTAATGGCCACGGAAATGGGCATGCTGGAAGGCGTATAGAGCAGAATGGAAGCGACGAACTCCCCAATTCCCTGCACAAAGCCCAAAATCGCGCCTGACGCAACGCCTCCGGCCACCATGGGCAGCACAATCTTGCCAAACGTATACAGCCAGCCCGCGCCAAGCCCGCGCGCCGCCTCCTCACAGGAGGCGGCCGTCTGTGCGAAGGCGGCATAGGTAGAGCGGTAGACCAGCGGCAGATGGCGCACAAAGTAGGCCACCGGCAAAATGATGAACGTGCCAACCCAAACCTGGCCAAAGCTGAAAACCGTCGGCACATTGAAAGCCGCGATAAGGCTGATGCCAACAACCGTGCCGGGCAAGGACCATGGTAGCATGATGAGCTTATCCACAACGCCCTTGCCCACAAAGCGCCTGCGGCTGATAAAATACGCCGCGATTACGCCAAAGAGCACATTGCCCACGGTAGCCGCCAAAGACATAATCAGGCTGTTTTGAATCGGCAACAGAATCTTGGTGTTGGAAAACAAATCTATGTAGTGCTTGAGCGTATATACCGGCGGGAGCACCTGCGTGGTCCATTTTCCATTGGCCGAGAAGGACACCAAAACGATGGTAAGAATCGGCAGCATCAAAAACAGCACCGCGGCAAACGAGCCTATAACGGCAAGCGCCTTGATAAACGGATGCTTTACCTCGCGCCGGTGATAGGCCGTTCCCTTGCTGACGCTGGCATAGTTTCTGCGTCCCTCGTAAGCGCGCATAAGAATCAGGAACAACACGGATATCAGCGCCAGTATGGTAGACTGGCAGGAGGCCATCCCCAAATCACCGTTGGTACGGGAAAGCACAATCTGCATGGTCAGCGTCCGGTCCACGCCATAGATAAGCGGCGCGGTGTAGGAGGCCATGGAAATCATGAACACCAGCATGCTTGCCGCAATGATGGACGGCGTGAGCATGGGCAGCCGCACCTTCCAAAACACCTGCGTCTTGCTGCAACCCAGACTCATCGCCGCTTCCTCCAGCGAGGTATCGGTATTGCGCAGCGCGGCGGAAACAGGCAGGTAAAAGTAGGTATACATCGTGAAGGTATGCACGATCAGCACGCCCGCGATGCCATCCAGATAGAACGGCACCTTGGCCAGGCCGAGCAGCTCGCGTAGGCCCCGCGGAATGATACCGCTTTCGCCATAGAGAAAATCAAAGGAGAACGCGCCAATCAGCGAGGGAAGCGCCATGGGGATGACCGCAAAGGCTTTGAGCGCCTTGCGCCCGGGAAAATCAAAGCTTTCCAGCAGGAACGCAAGCCCCACGCCCACCACGCCGCAGGTAAGCACGCTAAGAACGCTGATATAGAAGCTGTTCCACGTCGCCTCAAGGTTGGTCATGCTATGGATGTTGAAAAACCTGCGGTACACATTCAGTGAGAACTGTCCGTCCACAAAGAAGCTATCCTTAAACACGCTGAAAAGAGGATAGATCACGTAGCCGATCAGCACAAAAAACACCGGTGCGAGCGCGACATAGATGAACCAGGGCCTGGAGGAAATAGGCAGCTTTGGGGAAGCCGTCTTTGGGGTGCGTGTAACAGTCATGGCTGCTCGTCCCCTTTCAAGAAGTACATGCGCTTCACAGGCACGCATACGGTCACGCTTTTGCCAATCGCTCCGGCGTCCGGCACGTGGTTAACAAACGTCGCCTTTAACGGCTGGCCCGCCACGTCCAGCAGGTAATTGGCGCTCATGCCGGTAAACTCGCAATGCAGCACCCTGCCCTCGATCAGGTTTTCCTTTCGTCCCTGCGGAAGCTCCACGCATTCGGGTCTGAGCGCTACCTGCACATGCCGTCCCTTTTCAAAGGAAACGCCCGGCGCGCGGTTCTCCTCAAGCCCCTGAAGGCGCGTGCCGTCCTTCAGGGCAATGGTCACAAGCTGTCCTTCCACGCTCTCCACAATGGCGTCCAGCACGGTGTATTTGCCAATGAACTCCGCTACAAAACGGTTCTCCGGTCGGTAGTATACATCGCAGGGCGCGCCAAGCTGCTGCGTCGCGCCGCTTTTCATAATTAAAATCCGGTCGGAAACCGCCATGGCCTCCGCCTGGTCATGCGTAACGTATATGGTGGTAATATTCAATTCACGCTGCAGGCGCTTGATTTCCGAACGGGTATCGTCCCGCAGCTTTGCATCCAGATTTGACAGCGGCTCGTCCAGCAGCAAAATTGCCGGTTCGATCACAAGCGCTCTGGCCAACGCCACGCGCTGCTGCTGACCGCCGGAGATTTCATGCACCTTGCGGTTTTCATAGCCGCCCAGATGCACCTTTTCCAATGCCTCGGCCACCTTCTTCTGCCGAAGCGCTTTATCCACCTTGCGAACCTTCAGTCCAAAGGCGACGTTTTCACCGATGGTCAGATGCGGAAACAGCGCATAGTTTTGGAAAACCATGCCGATATCGCGCTTGTTGGGCGCAAGGGTGGTCACTTCCCGATCGTCAAAAAAGATCTTTCCGCTAGTGGGAAAGCTGAAGCCGGCAATCATGCGCAGGGTGGTGGTTTTCCCGCAGCCGGATGGGCCGAGTAGCGTAAAAAATTCGCCTGAATGAATATGGAAGTCCGCGTCCTCAACCGCGTCAAAATTCCCGTAGCTTTTTCGAATATGCTTCATAATAACGTCAGCCATGCTGCCACACTCCCTGCCTTGGGCTTACCGCCCTGATGGCCGTCCGGCGGGGCGACGCCCGCCGGACGGCGTTGATGCTGTCAATTCTTACCCTTAATATTCTCGTCCCAGTAGGTCATCCATTCCATTTCCTTCTCAGCCACAACGCTCCAATCAATGTCCATGGCCTTGAGGTCCAAATCCTGAATCCACTGAGGGAGCTGCTCCCGGGGAATGTCGCCCTGCGCGGGAATCTGGTACATGTCCTCCGCCAGCGCCAGCTTGATTTCCGGGGTGAACAGGAACTCGTAGAAGGCCTTGGCGCCTTCCATGTTCTTGGCTCCCTTAACAATGCCCACAGCGTCCACAAGGATCGGCGCGCCGCTCTCAGGAATGATGTAGCCGAAGGGCTGCTCGTTTACGATCTTCTGAATCATGATGTCCTGAAGGTTCCACAGGGACAGCGTGCCCTGCTGACGGGCCAGCTTCAGGTAAAGATCGGTGGGGTTCTGCGCGTATTCCTTGGTGTTCTTATCCAGACCACGCAGCCACTCAAAGCCCTTTTCAGGATCAGCGCCTCCCTGCCCGTAAATCATGCAGCAGTAGATGGTGCGCATGGTGCCGGAGGCCAGTACGCCGCGAATGATGATTTGATCCTCATACTTGGGATCGAGCAGGTCGTTCCAATCCTTGGGCAGGTCTTCCTCCGCCAGCGCTTCGGTGTTGTACATAATCACCTCGGGCAGCAGGATTTCGCCATACCACAGGTCGTCGGGATCCTTGTACTGAGCGGGAAAGCTATCGGCAAAGGTGGGAACATACGCCTCCAGCAGCCCCTCCTTGGCGGCCATCTTAAAGGCGGCCTCGGTGCCGCCCCACAGGAAATCCGCCTGAGGATTGGCCTGCTCGGCGCGGACGCGCTCAAGAATCTCCTGCGCGCCCATGTTCATGATCTCCAGGTCGTACTGCGGATAGGCCTCCTCAAACAGGGGCTCAACGTATTCAAATACGTTGGTATCGCGCGCGGTGTACACGGTTACCGTGGTTTTTCCCTCAGCCAGCGCGCCGCCAAGGGCTCCCAATGCCATCGTCAGTGTCAGCAGGAATGCTACCAGGCTTTTTCCTAAGGTTTTCATTCTGTTTCCTCCTTAATCCATCTATTTTTGTCCGCTTGAGCGGTTCAAGCGCTCTGTCAGGCCGCGCCGCCTGCCGGTTCAGCTCCTGGCGGCGCGGCTGAAAACGTTACTGGGAGATAATGTTTGCAAACAGCTTCACGCCTCCGGGCACAAGGTTGGGCACCTGCCGGAAAAACACCAGCGCGGTGTAGGTGAACCGTCCCTTGCCATAGAGCGCGGTCAAAATCTGGCCGTCGTACTCGCGGTTCTCCTGCTCAACCAAGCCGCTGCGGATGGGCGTTTCATACGTCTCGTCCCACTCCATGGGAACGTAGAGAGAACGCTCCTGCACCCATCCTTCCCACGCGGTTTCGTCCAGCTTATTGGGCGTGTTCAGGAAGGGATGATCCTCCATGAGCACCGTAACCGGGGAATCCTCGTAGGTCACGCGCCATTCAAGCGATGGATTGCCCACCGTGAGCGGATAGGGCGCGTATTCGGGCAGGTAGCCGTCGCCGGAGGTGTGGTATTGCACAACCAGGTGACCTCCCTGCCTGGCGAAATCCAGCAAGCGGCCGTTGCACTCTTTAAGCACATCGCGCTTCATATAGGCGCGGATTCCGGTCACGATGGTGTCGTACTGGCTGAGGTCGCCGTAACGGATGTCATCGTCGCTGAGGAAGGTAACGTTAAAGCCAAGCTGTTGAAGCGTCTGCCCCACAGTATCCAGCGTTGTGTCGATATAGCCGATCTTCCTGTCCGCGTCAAAGTCCAGCGGGAATACCTCAACGGTTCCCTCAGCTTTAAAAAGATAGTAGGTGCGGTCGATATGCTGATAGTCGATTTCCTGCACCGTCTGATCCGAAACGCCCTGAGCGCTTTGGACGGAGGCCAGCACCTTGTAGGAGCCCTCCTTGACGCCGGCGTCCGGCGTGACCTCAAAGCTAAGGGACGCGGATTCGCCCGAAGCCTCGAAGCTGACCTGCTGGGAAGCCGGGTTGACCGTCCAGCCTTCGGGAACCGTAAGGCTCACTTCGCCGGAAGCCTCGCCGTTTTTGTTGTTCAAAACGGTAACGCTAAACGTGGTGGGCTCCAGCGGGCGCGCCATATTCACGGCTGCCTTTTCCGGGGAAACCGCCACGGAGAACTCCGGCAGATAGGCAAAATTGCCATCCGATGTTCCCTCAACCGTAAAGCGCTTTTCGCCCTGAAGCGCTACGGACGCGGCGATCCCGTCCCTGTGGAAGGCGTTATAGTAGCTGTCGTCCGTAGGGGC
>JALEIQ010000343.1 GCA_022769795.1 Clostridiales bacterium | reverse complement strand
ACGCCTGACAGAGCTATTACTAATCGTCAGTAATTCAGATGGCGAGCCGGATACATCGAGAGGTGTAAGTCCGGTTCTGGGAGGGGTTGAAGCAAACCTACAGCAGTAATGCTGTAAGGCGGTTTCTTCCTACTCTACGTTTTGTTTGAGCGCGTGCATATGCTGCTGGAGGAGGGCGAGGAAAGCCTGGGATACGGCGGTCTGGGCTTGCCCATAGGCATGGACGATATGGATTTGCCCGCAGGCCTGGTGATGGTAGAACTGGAGGTAGGCACGGGGACAATCCTGGTGTCCTGCGGAAGGGAACGTTGGATATGGGATTTTTTGGAGAAAAGCGACTGTGTAGACGCTCTGCTGGTGCTTTGCTCAAGGTGGGAGAAGCTGGTTAGCGGCACGGACGAGCAGATGATGGTGGCATATTGCGTTGATACGCGCGAAAAAGGGGACTTTTTTGTGCTGACCTCCGCTGAGGACGCGAAGGAATTCCTCAAGGGCGCCCCTGGGATGTCTGACAATTAGCAGGAAGCCATGGCACTGGCGGCGCGCCGCTATCGAGCGGGAAGCCAATACGTATAGGGCCTGCAATAGCGGCGCGTTCGCTCCGCTACACGGCGGCCCCATTCCCGGCTGGACTTTTTAAGAAACAGCATGTATAATGCCATGGGAGCCGCGCGGCAGGCAACGCCAGCCCGCGCGGCTTTTTTAGAATCAAGCGTTTATTCTAACTTCAAAAGGAGCGGCTCGCCATGCAGCGTATCGACCAGCGCAAGGATAACCAAACCCGGCTTTGCACCATCCTCCCCGACTTTGTGGAAACGGCGGATGGAAGCTGCCTGATTTCCACAGGAAAGACCCGCGTGATTTGCACCGCCAGCGTGGAGGAGGGCGTGCCGCCCTTTCTGCGCAACACAGGGCGGGGCTGGGTCACGGCGGAATACGCCATGCTGCCCGCCTCCACGGGCAAGCGCAAGGCGCGCGACGGCGTTAAGAAGGATGGCCGAAGCGTGGAGATTCAGCGCCTGATTGGCCGGTCGCTGCGGCAGGCTGTGGATATGGAAAGGCTGGGCGAGCGCACCATTACCCTGGATTGCGACGTGCTGCAGGCGGATGGCGGTACGCGCACCGCCTCCATCACGGGCGCGTATGTGGCGCTGGTGCTGGCTGTGGACAAGCTGATGAAAAACGGCCTGCTTGACCAAAACCCCATTATCGGGCAGGTGGCGGCGGTGAGCGCGGGCGTGGTAAACGACCGGCCCATGCTGGATCTTTGCTATGCGGAGGACAGCGGCGCGCAAACCGATATGAACCTGGTGATGAACCAGCGCGGCGAATTCATTGAGCTACAGGGCACGGGCGAGGGCCGCGCCTTTACCAACACGGAGCTGGCGGCGCTTTTGGATATGGGACGCGCGGGCGTGCGCAGCCTGATGCGCGAGCAGCGCAGGGCGCTTGAAGGCCGGGGCGAATGGCTGCTGCCCTCTCCGCGCGTTGTGGTGGCCAGCGGCAACGCGCATAAGCTCAAGGAGCTTTCCGACATTCTTGGCGGCACGGCGGAGCTGGCGAGCATGAGGGACGCGGGCTTTACGGGCGATATTGAGGAGAATGGCAAAACCTTTGAGGAAAATGCCGTTATCAAGGCGGAAGCGGTTGCGCGCGCAACGGGCCTGCCCGCCCTGGCGGACGACAGCGGCCTGAGCGTGGACGCTTTGGATGGCGCGCCCGGCGTGTACAGCGCGCGCTACGCGGGCGATCACGGGAACGACCAGGCCAATAACGACCTGCTTTTGAAAAACATGGAGGGCGTGGAAAACCGCTCCTGCCGCTTTGTGTGCGCCATGGCCCTGGCGCTGCCGGGCGAGGAAACAC
>JALEIQ010000226.1 GCA_022769795.1 Clostridiales bacterium | reverse complement strand
CACCGGATACCCGCAACGGGTAACGCGCGTTCATAATTAGGATATCCGCCATAGCGGCCAGCGCGAGGTTTTTCTCGTTATCCTTCTGCATGGAGCAACCGTCCAGCGAAATCGGCACGCCCGCTTCCTTTGCGATGCGCGCCGCGTTCAACGCGTTTTCATACTGCGTGCCGTCCAGATGCAGCACGGACGCGCCCTCAATCATCCGACGTCTTTGCGCGTCAAAAACGATGGGCGGAAGATTGTCCCGATAAGGAAATTTGGTGCGGGTTCCCTTTTCCGAATCCACCATTACATAGGAAACGGAGCTGCGGCCCCTTTCAACGCGCCGGATACCCTCCGTGCCTACTCCCTCCGCGGAAAACTCCGCGGCGATTGCGTCGCCTGTCGCGTCCGTTCCCAGATTTGCAATCACCTCGGCCCGCAGGCCCAACCTCGCGGCTGCCACCAGCGCCGTAGCCACCGCTCCGCCGCCCTGGCTGTCATCCATCGAAAGGATATGGGTAGAGCCGTCCTCAGGCGGATAAGCTTCAACCGTACAGATCGTATCCCGGCAGCAATGCCCGATTCCTACTACATATGGACAGCTCTGGCGCTGCATAGGCAGCCTCCTTTTTGGAAAAAGTTTTATGAAAATAATTTCATAAAACTATCAATCACATGATCGCGCGCGGCGCTTTCCCACGCCCCTTCTGCGTGTGTTTACCATAACACACGCACGATATAGTTGTCAAGAATTTTTTAACGAGCTTCTAATGTTTCGCTTTTTGTCCATCCGGCTTGACGCCCATCCACCTCCATGCTAAAATAGTTCCGAAGAACCGATGCCATGAAACTATTTTCATGGTACACGCGAGATTGGAGGAAAACAATATGTGCGACCCAGCCCGGATACAGGCCCTGGCGAACCGCAATCGCAGAGCCATCGTGGATATGATTCATACCGCCAACGCGGGCCATCCCGGCGGCTCTCTTTCCGTCATTGATGTGCTGACGGCCATTTACGAAACGGATGTGGATCTTCATGCGGCCCAACGCAGCAAGGTGATTCTTTCCAAGGGGCATGCGGTTCCCGCTCAGTACGCGGTGCTTCATGCGCATGGCATTCTTTCAGATGAGGAAATGAAAACGCTTCGTCAGCTTGATTCCCGCTTGCAGGGACATCCATGCACGCATCGCCTGCCTGAGGTGGACGCGTCAACTGGCCTCCTGGGCCAAGGCCTTTCACAGGGCATCGGCATGGCCATCGCCAAGCGCGACAGGGGCGATCCAAACCATGTGTATGTCATCTGTGGCGACGGCGAGCTGCACGAAGGCCAGATTTGGGAATCCGCCGCACAAGCCGCTCAATATAAGCTGAACAATCTCATCTGCGTTGTGGACAGCAACGGCCTTTCTTCCTCTGGCAAAATTCCCGACGTAATCGACAATCGGGATGTTGCGGCAAAGTTCCGCGCCTTCGGTTGGGAGGCCAAGGATATCGACGGACACAATATGGAAGAAATTCTTAAGGCGCTGGCCCACGCACGGGCATGGCAGGACGGCCCCTACGCCATCATCGCCCATACGGTCAAGGGCAAAGGCGTTTCCTACATGGAAAACAACGTGGCCTACCATTCCTCCGGCATTGCCGGCGAATTGTATACCCAGGCGCTGGTTGACCTAGAGAAGGAGGAGTGCTAAAATGGCTTATGAGCTCATTTCGCTGCGCGATTATGTTGGCAAAACTCTCAATGAGCTATATGACCCCCGGATGTATGTGCTGGACGGCGATCTATCGGGCGCCACGCGCTCCGAGCATTTCCGCAAGGAGCATCCCGATCGCTTCATCGAATGCGGCATTTCCGAAACGAGCGGCGTTTCCATCGCTACCGGTCTGGCCATGGAGGGCATGATTCCCTTCTACGTCAATTTTGCCATTTTCTGCACTGGCAGCGCCTGGACGCAGGTGCGCATGGCCTGCTATGCCCACGCCAACATCAAGCTGCTATCCACCCATCCGGGCATGGATAACGGCCCTGACGGCGCAACCCACCACGGCTTGGAGGATTTGGCGCTTATGCGCACGCTTCCCGCCATGCGCATTCTGATTCCGCAAAGCCCGGAGGAAGTCAAGGCCGCCGTGCGGCAGGCCATCGAAACGGACGGGCCGGTGTACATTCGCGTCAGCCGTGACGTTGTGCCTGTTTTGAGCGATACGCTGCTGGATGCCGCGCCCTTTGGCGGCGCAAAGCTTCGCTATGATGACGGCAAGGATTTCGCCATCGTTTACGAGGGCTCCGCCCTGATGGCCGCCAAGGATGGTTTTGACCGTCTGCGCGCGGCTGGCCGCAAGGGCCGCATGATTCAAATTCAGTCCCTCAAGCCGTTCCCGGGCGATGAGCTTCGCCGCCTAACGGACGGTGTGGGCCGAATCGTTACGGTGGAAAACCATACGGTCATCGGCGGGCTTGGCGGCGCGGTTGCCGAGGAGCTTAGCGCGCTGGAATGCCATGCGCCGCTTGTACGCATTGGCGTTCACGACGAATTTACGCAATCCGGCCCCACCGCACAGGTGAAGGCGCGTTACGGGCTGGATGGCGAGCATGTGGCCGCCGCCGTTTTGGCATAAGGCTTATGTGATTCTAAAGGAGGTTTCCCATGGAGCAGTGTGGGGTGCGCACCGCCATGAATGTGCGTCTGCAATCCGTGCGAGGCCGCTATGGCGCAGCGGAGGATAGGGTGATTGAATACTTTAGCCGCCGCGGGTCGGAGATTCTATCCGTTCCGTTGGCGGAAATCACCTCGTCATGCGACGTTTCGCCAGCTACGGTGGTGCGCGTCTGCCAGCACATGGGATACGCCGGCCTGAAGGATTACCGCATTGCGCTTGCGCAGGAAAAAGCAAGCGAGAAACCGTTCTCCTCGTCCATCGAGTGGAACGACACGGACGCAAGCCTTGTCCGCAAGGTTTTGCGTGGCTGTCTAACCTCGCTCGAGGGCTCTGCCGCCACGCTGAACGTGGGAGAGGTTAGCCACGCGGCGGACGCAATGCTCTCCGCCTCCAATATCGACGTATACGCCGTGGGCGGTTCGGTTCCCATAGCCTCCTATCTTCGTCACCAGCTGATGAAGCTGGGGATTCGTTCCAGCGTATACACCGATGGAACCACGATGCGCCTTTCCCAGTCCCAGCGGAAAAAGGGCGAGGTGGTCATCGCCATTTCCTGCTCCGGTATGACCGCCAACGTGGTTTCCGCCCTACAAAGCGCCCGAAAGCAAAAGGCGGTCACGGTTGCGCTCACCAACGATCCCCAATCCAGGCTGGCGCAAAGCTCGGATATTCTGCTGCTAACAACGGGCAATCGCTTTTTGGGCGACGATTGCAATACCTATTCCCGTCTGGCGCAGCTAGCCGTTGTGGATATTCTGTACGCGGCGCTGGCCGTGCGCAAGGGACCGCAGCACCTGATATCCATAGATCAGGATAACATGTCCTGAAAGCAATGAATCGAAAAGGCCATTCCCGTGTTCAGTTTGGGAATGGCTCTTTTGTTATTTGAATAGCCGTATGGGCTAGCAAGGGTTCTACCGGCTGCCAAGCTTAGCCCACTCCCCGCTCCCGTTCAAGCAGCCGGGGAATATAGACGTCGTTCTTTTCCAGGCAGCAGAGATAAAACATAACCTCAGTGCCCTCCTCTTTAAGAGGAATGGGACGAAAGTCCGTTGGGGTTTTTCTCTGGCTGACGACTGTTTTTGAAATAAAGCTTCGAAGCTGAAAGGCCTCAATCAAAGCGAGATACTCCGCCTCGCTCTGCACAAAAACCAGCCTCATTCTTTCGCTGAACTCCCTGCGGATAAAATCGGCCCAAAACCCGCGGTCGTCCAATACAATCAAATTTTCATCCTGCAAATCATTAAAGGTTAAAAACTCTCTCTGTGCCAGCGGGTCGCTTTTATGCACAGATACCATAAGCCAGTCCGTTACATATGGCACGCATACAACGCCCGGCTCCTCAATCGGATATTCTGTGATAACATAGTCAAACCGTTCCGAAAGCAGCCCGGGCGCGAGCAATTCGCTTGAAAGCTGCTCTGATGTAACGCTCCTGTCATGGTAAATCCATGTCAGCTTGTCCACCAACTCGTTGCGCAACTCGGAAACAGAGGCCGCCACCGTCACGTTACGCGCCCTCCAGGACATTCTTTGCAGTTTCTGAATCAGCGTCTTTTCCTGTTTCAGATACGCTTCCGCAAACCGAACCGCTTCCAGTCCCACCTCATTGAGCTCAATGCGGTTTTTGGTTCGGTTAAACAACGTTACGCCCAACTCCTTTTCAAGCTGCTTCATCGCGGCGGACAGAGCGGGCTGTGAAACATACAATTTGTCTGCCGCAGCGCTGAGCGTTTTGCACTGATAAAAAGCAACAAGGATTTCCCATGAACGGCTGCTGATCATTTTCAATGCCCCATCATAAAAAGGTATTTATATTTATTATACCATAAAATTCGACAAAATCAGTAGAGTAGGAAGAAACCGCCTTACAGCATTACTGCTGTAGGTTTGCTTCAACCCCTCCCAGAACCGGACTTACACCTCTCGATGTATCCGGCTCGCCATCTGAATTACTGACGATTAGTAATAGCTCTGTCAGGCGT
>JALEIQ010000224.1 GCA_022769795.1 Clostridiales bacterium | reverse complement strand
ACTATTATAGTCCATTTTAATCCTCCTTTTGTTTTTGTAGCGGTCGGCAAACCCTCTACATTCTAACAATTGGAGGTTTTTCTTTCTATAGCTAAAGCCTTTTTGTCCACCAGCATAGCTGGTGGTTTCCTTTTTATCAATTGAAAGCGCTGCGCCAGTCCAAACGGGCTGGCGCGTCGCTTTATGCGTACCTTTTGGGGCCTTGACTACCGGAAGCGCGAAGCCCCGGCGGCGTGCCGGGGCCTGGCTTTTGCAAAGCGGCTTATTCCATGGAGGGCTCGGCAGCGCCCGCGTCCTCAAGCGCCATTTTCAGCAGGTCTACCTCCACCTTGAGGCGATCCGCCTCGCGGCGCGTTTCCGCCCATTTGCGGTAGGGCACGGCGGGTTCCAGCTCCGCGGCGGGCGCTTCGCTGCGCTCCAGAAGCTGTAGCAGCCCCTCCACCATGCGCTGCACGCCCGGCTCCGCCATGTGCCGCTCCAGCTTTTCCAGGCTGCCGTCAGGCCGGGAAGCGCGCTCGTAGCGGCGGCAGGCGGTCACATTCTCGGGGCAGGGCAGGCCCTCGGCGCGCAGCTCCTCGGCAACCTCCATAAGCATTTCGGGCCGGTTTTTCAAAATGGAGCGGTACTTGTTTTGATAGCGCAGCATGCCCGCGCGGTCCCCGCCCGCCAGGCGGTTTACGCAGGCCCGCACGCTTTCGCCCTGGCCGCGGCCTATGAGCACGTTGCGCAAAAGCGTGGTAACCTCCTCCTGCGTGAAGGCGCGAAACGGCGTTTGCCGGGCGGCCAGCTCCGGCATTTCGCGCACGCGGGCATAGTAAAAGTTGCGGATGCTGTTGGGCTTGCGCGAAAGTCGCTCGCCCACATCGGCAAAAACATCGCGCAGGGGGCGGCCACTGTTTGCCGCTTCCTTTACGGAAGAAAACAATAAATCGATCTCATCTTGCTGCCAGCCGCCTCTGGGGTGGGTGGAAGGGGTTTGTGTCATACCTATCGCCTCCGACGGATTTTGAATACAGGGCTTAGTATGGGAAGCCACGGCGGGATTTATACTCTCAGCGCAGCCTAAGCAGCGTTTCCACAGGGTCGGCGGCGCGCAAAAACGCGTCCAGGCAAATGGCCTCCCGCTCCTGCGCGGTGTGCGCGAAGGCGTTTGGCAGCACCATGCTTTCGCGGTAGCGGGCAAGCAGCGCGCCGGTGAGCGCGTCGCCGGGCTCCGCCTCCCCCTGCGCGGGCAAAAGCCCATAGGCCGTGGTGCGCGCTTGCATGGCGTCCCCGGCCAGGAAGGCCATAAACGCCCGCGCGTCCTGCCCGTCGCGGCACAGCGCGGCATAGCGCACGTGATCGCTTACGCAGGGCATGAGGGCGTATGCCTCCACGGCCTCGCCCGCCCGCCTGCGCGCCAGATGCTGGCTGAGCGTGCATACCTTCGCCTGCCCGTCCGCCGCGTCCGTCCGGGCCAGGGCCGCCAGCTCCCCGCGGACGGATACGGGACAGGTAAACATGAGCTGCTGCATCGCCACTCCCTTTGACAGTGCAAGCCCTTTTTCCTCAAGCAGCCTGCGCCAGGGCAGGCTGGCGGCGGTTATTTCGTCCGCCTGGGGCGGTTCGGACGCGCCCAGGAGCGAATCCGCCTGCGGCGTCGGCTGCTCGCGCAGCCAATCGGCGGGCATGCTGAGCACGTTGGGCGCAAGCCACAGCGGCATGGCGTAGCATACCCCGCCGCTTTTGCCGGATGCGTCCATCTCTCCTTCCCCGCCAAGTGGCAGAAGCGCCCTTTCCGGCTCCGTCAGGCTGCCGGAGGCCAAAAGCGCCACATCCGGCAGCACCGCGTCCTGCGCCAGCAGCTCCTGCGCGTCCACCGTGCGCAAAAACACGCGCACGCCGCCTTCCTCCTTCTCAAACGCGGCGCAGGCCTCGTTGAGAAGTTTGCGGTCATCCACATTGCCGGGCAGCAGCCACACCGTAAGCGTGCGGGCGCGCGGCGGACGAAGCCGCTCGTCCATGCGGTTTGGGTCGGCCTGCATGGCCCCGCGCCACAGCCCCGGCAGCGCGCACAGAAGCGCCGCCGTCGCCAGCAGCGCGCTAAGCAAACCGGCCCTGCGTGCGCTCATTCGTCCTCGCCCCCTTCTTATGGCGTGCCACAGCATATGCGCCCGCGCCCGGAAACATGCGGCGTTGTTTCCGCCCGGCAAAGGTGGTATAATGGAATAGAAGCATTGAAGCCGAAGGAGGCGTTTTGAACGATGATTGCCATCGCCTGTGACCATGCCGGGATTGACCTCAAGCCGCACGTAATCGCCGTTTTGGACGAGCTTGGCCTTCCCTATAAGGATTTGGGCACCAACAGCCATGAAAGCGTGGATTACCCCGTCTACGGCGCGCGGGCCGCAAGGGCCGTAAGCAGCGGCGAGTGCGACCGCGGCATTGTGATGTGCGGTACGGGCGTGGGCATCGCCATGGCCGCCAGCAAGGTGCGCGGCATCCGCTGCGTAAACTGTACGGACACCTATTCCGCCAAAATGAGCCGCATGCACAACAACGCCAACATGCTCTCCCTGGGGGCGCGCGTGGTGGGCAGCGAGCTGGCCAAGGAGATTGTGCGCGTATGGCTGACCACCGATTTTGAGGGCGAGCGCCATGCCCGCCGCGTAGAAATGCTGAACAGGCTGGACAGGGGCGAAGCCCTGGAATAAACGCGCCCGGATTTGGAAAGGAAAACCCGCTCCCGAGATCGAGAGCGGGCTTTTTCTGCGGTTTGGGGACGCTGCGGCGGGGGCCGGGGATTTTTGGGGCTCCGCCCCAAGTCCCGGTAGGGGCTGACGGAGGGAATGCGACAGACCTATCCTCATTCATGCCATCCATAAGCACAACGGATATTACTCGTTAACAGATTCTTTTTCTAATTGATTCAGTGCTTTTACAATGGCATCTTCTGCTATACAGTTTTCCATTATAGGCACGGAAGGCGTTCGCTCTGTAATAAGAATAAATGCGATGGCATTCATTTGGTCATCTTTAGGAAGCGAAAAAAACTGGCTGGTAACAGAAAAACCCTTAATACGTCGATATGCCTCGTTAACATCGATAAATTCTCCAATAGTTTCTCGGTTCACATTCCGCGTCTTTTCAACCATTTTTGCTGCCATAGTTCCTCGTGAAGTGCAATAACTTACAACTTTCACGAGTGAAACATCATCTGAAACAAGTAATTTCTTTTTATTCGCAACAAAATCTGCATCTATTTGTCCTAGCAACCACAAAAAGTTCAATCCTTGATGCTGTCTTAATGCAGCTCCAGAATCTATCGCATCTACTGCGCGGCTCTTAAAAATCGCCTCTAATTCTAAAACCTCTTCCAACGAAAATATGGCATCGTCTCTACTGGATGCATGTTCAGTAAAACGACCAAGTTGGGTTTCAAAATCTTGTAGCAGCAATGCTAGTGTCGATGGCTGAACATTCTTATCTTCAAAAACTGAACGGATACAAGAGAAACGAGATATCAAATCCATTGCTTTTAATAGTGGGTCAACGCAGAAACGAAGTCTCCATACAAACGGGATCGAGAAAAAGCCTCTATCATCAACTTCAAAAGAACTCCAATTACGAGTAAGTGCTGTGATTATCAATGATGCTCTTTCTGTAGGAATAACTACCGAATGTTCCCTGTTCGCATATGCTTCTTTTTCTTCAAGCAGACGTATGATTTTGCCCTCTTCATAAAGCTGTATTATGCCTTCGTTAAGTTCATTCTCATTTGATTCGTAAATCAAGCGTTTAATTGCAGTTGTAGGAATAGCATCATTTTCAAGTGCTAATGCAAAATATCGGTCAAAGCATTCTGGAACTGCAATATTGTTATTTATAAAGAAATCTCTTTTCGAATAATTTCTACCAATACTATACGATAAACCAGTGGCTGTTTTCATCCTTGGGAACAGGATGCCGAGTATATTATTTGCAGCTTCCCAATTTGCAATAGTTCCATCGTTGGGCATTAGTAGGGAAATTGCTTGCTTTACCTTTTCCTCATCAGCTTTTTGCCGCTCGTATGAGTAGTCATAATTTGAACCGCATAGTGTATCTTTATAGCTCGGTAATTTAGAATAGACCGATGGCTCAAATACTTGCAAAGAAGTAAGGCCAAGCAAATCAACAGGATCTGTTTCGTCTTTCAGAAGCTCATATTTCAGCAAAAAGACATTCGTATAGCGAATTACATCTCTGATAGACTTAATGTATTTTTGAAGCCCAAATTGAAAAAGTTCTGCCCATATTGTCTTGGCCCATCGTTCTTCTGGAATATCTCCGAGAATAGAATTAAGCTTTGAAAAAAAGGCATCATGGATATTTGCTAGATTTGGCGCTGGAATTTCAAAAGGTACCTGTATGATTTTTTCTAAGTATTCTTTGCCATCGCCATGTTGTACTTTGCTAAGCGCATGAACTACGACATCATAGTCAAAAGCCAAGATATAAACTGTATTGGGAAAATCCGCCAATGCTTTGACCAATTGAAAAACAGAAATGATCTCTTCTTCAGAAAGTCGATCAATGTCATCGATAGAAACAATAATTTTTAAATTCTCTTCTATCATCTTATTGATGATTTGATCTTTGCTTTCCTGTAAATTTTTAGATCGTTGTTCAACTCGTTTATTTGCCCTTTTAGCCAGTACTTTACCAACTGCGGCAACAATAGGCCCCGCGCCAGGGATAAGACTTGCTGCATCAAATATATCTGCATATTGATCAATCAATTTCCACGCCTTTTCCGCCGATGGTTTCTTGAGTTTTATTGCTGTGGCCATTTGCTTGAAGAACTGAGTAATAAGCTGTTTGGGATCAGAGCACAACCATGGATTAAACCTTACAATTACGGCATTCTTATCAATATCCTCCACGGATTCGAGCACCATGTTCACCAGAGATGTTTTTCCGCTTCCCCATTCTCCGTAAAGGCCAATAGTGAATGAGGAAGAAAAGGAATATTGCGATATTGTCTTTGCAAGACTTTTTGCAAATGATCCTCTGTTCAATGTGTCTTCAGTAGATTTAGTAATCGGCAAGTCTGGACTAATCATTCTTCTGCCCCCAATCTTTTAGAGATTATAAAATGTAGGCGTGTCAAGCATCGGTAACAAGAAAGCCAAGTAACAATCTATCAAGGGAAGTGTGGAGATTTTCCGGTCCAGTGAAGTAGGGAACCAGGCTTGCTGGGGCCGGAAAATACAACCCGACCTTGACAGGCGACCAAGAAGCATAATGGGGAGCGGAGCCTGCCGCTGTTTTTCTTTCTGCGACAGGTTCGATCCAGGCCGCTGTGCGGCCTGGCCCCAAAGGGGCAAAGCGACCCCGAAACGAGTCGAGGGCACGTCCAGTGCCCTCCACGACAATTGAGGTTGCGGCGTTGCCCCTGTACCCCGACATTTGCCCGCGCGTTGCGCGGGCAAAAACGGGATTCCTAAGGGCGAAGCCCTTAGGCGGTGGGTGTGGGAGGCGGAGCCTCCCGCGCTCCCCGGCGCGTGCCCCGGCGCTCTCACTCTCCCGTCATGAGCAAAGGATCCAGCAGGCGCTGCGCCTCCTGCTCGTCCAGAAGCCCGCTTTCCAGCGCCAGCCTGCGCACGGGAAGGCCCGTGCGCAGGGCCTCGCACGCCAGGCGGCAGGCCGCCTCATAGCCGATATGCGGGCAAAGGGCCGTCGCCAGGCCAATGGAGCGCTCCACCTCGTCCCGGCAGGCGGCCTCGTTGGCGGCAATGCCCAGCACGCAATGATCCGTCAGGGTGGCAATGCCGCGGGTCAGCTGCGTTACGCCCTGAAACAGGGTGTCAAAAATCACCGGTTCAAAGGCGTTTAGCTCAAGCTGGCCCGCCTCCGCCGCCATGGTCACGGTCGCGTCGTAGCCCACCAGGCGGAAGGCGATCTGATTAATCACCTCGGGGATGACCGGGTTTACCTTGCCCGGCATGATGGAGGAGCCGTTCTGCCGCGCGGGCAGCACAATCTCGCCCAGGCCGTCGCGGGGGCCGGAGGCCATCAGCCGCAGGTCGTTGCAAATTTTGGACAGGCTTACGCCCAGGCTTTTCAGCGCCGAGGACAGAGCCACATACCCGTCCAGGTTCTGGGTCGCGTCAATTAAATCCGGGCTCTGCCGGAAGGGCACGCCCGTAAGCGCGGCCAGGATGTGCACCACGCGCTCCACATAGCGCGCATGCGCGTTCATGCCCGTGCCAATGGCCGTGCCGCCCAGGTTGAGCACAAGCATCTCGCCCTGCGCGCGCTCAAGCCTTGCGGCCTCGCGCCGCAGCACCGCCGCATAGGCGCCGAACTCCTGCCCCAGGCGGATGGGCACCGCGTCCTGAAGCTGCGTGCGCCCCATCTTCACCACGCGGTCAAAGCGGGCGGCGTTCGCCTCCATCGCCTCAATCAGGCGGGAAAGCTGCCCCCGCAAGCCGTCCATGGCCTCGTACAGGGTCATTTTGATGCAGGTTGGATACACATCGTTGGTGGATTGGCCACAGTTGACGTGATCGTTGGGGCTTACGCGGGCGTAATCGCCCAGCCTGCCGCCCAGCAGCTCAATGGCGCGGTTGGCCACCACCTCGTTTGCGTTCATGTTGGTGGAGGTGCCAGCGCCGCCCTGGATGGGATCCACAATGAACTGATCGTGCAGCCTGCCCGATAGAATCTCGTCGCAGGCGGCCTCGATCGCCCCGGCGATTTCATCCGGCAGCACGCCCGCCTCGCGGTTGGCGCGCGCGCACGCCTTTTTAATCCAGGCCAGGCTCAGGATCATCTCCCGGGGCAGCCTGCGGCCCGTAATGGGAAAATTCTCCGCCGCCCGCATGGAATGCACGCCATAATACGCCCCGGCAGGCACCCGCTGTTCGCCCACAAGGTCGTGCTCGGTTCGGTATGCCTGTGTCATCGCAAGCATCCTTTCGTATTTTTTTCTTACATTCATTATAAAAGAACGGCATGCTATTTTCAAATACCTATTTAGCCCTTCCGGCTGTAAACGCCCGTTTGAATCTCGCGGATATAGGCGTCTATGCGGGGCACGCCGGGCGCGGCCTGGGCGTCCCGCACGGCCTGGGCGCGGTCGTACTCAAGCTGGCGCAGGCGTATTTCAAAGGGCGCGGGCTCCGGCCCCTCCTCGCCCGAGAGCAGGGCGTAGCAGCATTTGGGCACACCCAGGGCGTTGCCCACGCTGCCGGTGTTTACCAGCATGCCGGGGGACATGGTGCGCAGCGCCTGCCTGTGCGCATCGGCATAGATCACCGCGTCATAGCGGCCCCCGCCGGGCGCCTGAAACAGCGGATCGATCAGCGCCGCGTCCTCCTGCGGGGCAATCAGCCGCTCCATCACCGGCCTGCCGTGAAACAGCCGTATGCGCCTTCCGCTCAGCCACAGCTCATGCTCCAGCGGCAGGCCGCGAAGCGTTTCCAGGCGGCGGGGCCCAAGCTGCTCCCAATAATAGGCGTCCGGCTCAAACTGCTTATTGCCCACGCCGTAATCCCAGTTGCCGCCCAGCACCACCTCGCAGTGCGCAAAGGCCCAATCGAAGGTAAAATCGTTGCTGGGCCCCTTGCCCACCACATCGCCCAGACACAGCACCCGATTCGGCTTTTGGGCAAGCAAATCCTTTTCCAGCGCGAGGGTGGCGGGGCGGTTGCCGTGCAAATCCGCCACAAGGGCAATCAGCATACGCGGTTCCTCCTTCCAAAACAACAGAATACAGTATACCCAAACCGTCAATAAACCCCCTGGGAGGTGTCGGAGGGCCGCAGACCCGCAACCTCAATCGTCGTCACGGGCACTACCGTGCCCATGACTCGTTTCGGTTGACTCCTTCGGTTCACTTTGGGCTTCGCCCAAGGCCCCACAGGGGCCACGTTCACCTT